>JAUXCH010000187.1 GCA_030618975.1 Planctomycetia bacterium | reverse complement strand
CGCGACGAACGGGTGGACGTCGCCGTCCTGGAGACCGCCCGCGGCGGCATGCTGCGGCGAGGTCTCGGCGTCGCGCGCGCTCGTGTCGCGGCCGTGCTCAACGTGGCGGAAGACCACCTCGGCGAGTTCGGGGTGCAGTCGTTCGAAGACCTCGTCGACGCGAAGCTGGTGATCCGTCGGGCGGTGGAGGGGCGCGGCGCGCTGGTCCTCAACGGCGACGATCCGGCCTTGGAGGCCTGGCGGGCGAAGCACTCCGTCGAGGTGGACGGGTTCTCCCTCGCGGGCCGCACGGGAGAGACGAGCGCGTGGCTCGAGGGGCGTATCCTCGTCCTCGGTCGAGGCGCCCGGCGAGACGAGATCGCCGGGGTCGGCGAGATCCCGATGACGCTCGGGGGGGCCGCAGCCCACAACGTCGCCAACGCCCTGGCCGCCGTGCTGATCGGCGCCCGACTCGGGCTCGGGACGACGCACCTGCGGCAGGGACTGCTCGACTTCGTCTCGGACCCGGCGCACAACCCGGGGCGGATGAACGTCCTGGAGATCGCTGGTGTCCAGGTGCTCGTGGACTACGCGCACAACCCGCACGGCCTCGCCGCCCTCTTCGACACGGCAGCACGGATGGGCGCGAAGCGCACGCTGGTCCTGCTGGGCCAGGCCGGCGACCGCTCGGACGAGGCCATCCGCGACCTCGCGCGCATCGCGTGGCGCACGCGCCCGGACTACGTCGTCGTCAAGGAGCTGCCGCGCCTCCTGCGGGGTCGCGAGGCCGGCGAGATCCCGGACCTGATCGAGGGGGAGTTGCTCCGTCTGGGCGCTCCCCCGGAGACCATCGCCCGCGCAGCCTCCGAAGTCGACGCGGTGCGAACGGCCCTCGCGTGGGCCCGCCCGGGCGATCTCCTGCTGCTCCTCGTGCACGAGGATCGCCGAGCGGTTCTCGAGGTTCTCGGGCTTCCGTGATGCCTTGGCTCCAGGGCACGCGCGCTTGCGATCGTTGCGTCGCCCGTTTCCCGGGACGTCCTGCTACGGGCTCCTACGGGAGCGGCAGCGACCGGAGATCGAGGATCTCGGACTCGATGATCACGGCCAGATCGCGGTCTTTGGACAACAGCAACGCGTCGTTCTCGTGAGCGAGCCTCGCGATGATGCAGTCGATGGTGGAACGGATCGTCAGCCCCCGGGCCCGAAGTTGTCGAAAGAGGGCCGCTGCCGCCAGATAGGTTTCGGGCTCCCGGGGCGGCAGCCACTCCATGTCGAGGAAGTGGCCCTCGATTCGCGCGCGGTGCTTCGGATGCCGGATCCCCTGCAGCACTTCGGCTGCCACGACGCCGCAGGTCAGGACATCCGCCTCCTGGCGTATCAAGCGCGCGAGAGCGTCGGCCTGTGGACTTGGGTGTCCGTTGAAGAAATCGACCCACGCGGACGAATCGACCAGCACCCTCATGTGCGTTTCCTGAGGGCGTCGATGTCGCCTTCCCACTCGACCTGCCCCCGTAGCTCGAGCAACTGGCGGCGCTTCTTCGCCCTCACGAATCTCCGCAGGGCCTCGTTGATGATCTCGGTCTTCGTCCGCCCGTCAGCGAACGCCATGGCCGCCTGAAGGGCATCGTCGTCGAGGTTCAAGGTGGTTCTCATGATCTGCACCCAATCGCATGGATTCTAGCATAAATGATGCGTGCGTGCGCACATGGAGAGCCGACGCGCAGGCGGGGGGGCGGCGACGGGGACGGGGCTGAGGGCGGCCCTGTGAGGCGACGCGGTGCGAAAGGCGCTCGCGTCGAGCTCCTCGTCCCATTCGCGGAAGCACGCCCCGCCTTCCACGACCTCGTCCCGGCCGAGCGGATCGAGCCCTCAGGGAGGAGCGCACGTGCACGCTCGACGTCTGCCTTGCGGAGGGCCCGACGGTCTTCGAGGAGCCGAATGGCCTCCCTCACGCTTCGCCATGGGCAAGCTCCCGGCGCGGATCGTGCGACATGGTGGCACACCCCTTTCGCCCACGCTCCAGCCCTGCCGAGTTCGGGTTTCCACCCGGTATGCTGCGCGGGATGAAGAACCCCACCGCACTCCGATCGGCCGGGGTTCTGCTCGCCGTCTGCCTGCTCCTCGCACTCCCGGCTTCCCTGGCCCGGGCGGACACGCTCGAGGTCGGCCCCGGCCGGAAGTACGAGCGCATCGAGCGCGCCGTGGCCCGGGCACGACCGGGCGACGTGATCCGGGTCCACGCGCTGCCGAAGGGCGCCGCGTACGAGAGGGTCGCGCTCCTCCTCGACACGCCCCGTCTCCACATCCGCGGCGTACCCGCGAGCGAGGGGGGGCGCGTGCCTCTCTCGGGCCGGGGCTTCGACTACTCGGGCCGGGGCAGCACCCCCCGCGCGATCATCCAGTTCAACCCGGGGGCCGACGGCTGTGTGGTCGAGAACCTCGAGCTGTTCGAGGCGCACAACACGAGTCACAACGGGGCGGGGATCCGCATCCACCAGGCCAACCACGTGGTCGTGCGAAACTGCGAGATCCGGAACAACGACATGGGCGTCATGTCGAACGGCGACGGGACCCTCGAGGCCGGCGTCGACCAACTGCTCGAGTCGTGCATCATCCACCACAACGGCCGGTACGAGGACCCCGGGTACAACCACAACCTCTACCTCGGCGGCACGAGCGTCACCCTGCGCTTCTGCGAAATCTACGAATCCCTGACCGGCCACAACGTGAAGAGCCGCGCGCACTACACCCGGGTCGAGTTCAGCTACATCCACGATTCCGCAAACCGGGAGCTCGACCTGGTCGACGCGCAGGACACGGCGAGACCGGGGAGCCACGCCGTCCTGCTCGGCAACGTCATCGTCAAGGCTTCGAGGTGTGCCGGCAACCGAACGGTCATCCACTTCGGCCAGGACGGCGGCAAGCCACACGACGGCACGATCCACCTCATCCACAACACGATCGTCCAGCCCTATCGGTCGCCGGTCATCGACCTTTCGGCCCCGCAGGCGAAGGCCTTCCTGACCGGCAACATCGTCACGGACAACGGGACAGGACCCGGTTCACAGCGCCTCGCCGGCGCGCGGAACGGTGCCGACCGCAAGGCGGTCACCGGACGCCGCAATCTCCTCTCCCCGGGTTTCGACATGGGGTCCGACACGGGGTTGGTCGCCCGCGAGAACTTCCTCGGCCCCGTGGGCCCCCTGCCCTTCGCCGATCCCGCGGGGCACGACTACCGGATCGTCAAGCGCTCGAGGATCCTCGCGCAGCCCGGTCTGGCGGAGCAGGACTACGAGGTCCCTCCGGTTCCCGGAGCGCAACCCGTGAAGGGAGACCTGCTCGTCTGGCAGTACGAGCACCCCGCGCGGGGTCGGACGCGAAAGGCCCGCAAGACGCCCGATCTCGGCGCACACCCGCTCGGCCGTCCCTGAGCGGTTCCTCGAGGTCAGCGCTGGACGCCGAACGTCTCGCACTTCCAGGCGCCGTCCTCCTTCACCATCTCGAGCCGGATCACGAGCTCCATGGTGTTGCCGCCCAGGGTGACCTGGACCGGCACGCTCACCGTTGCGGTGTCGCCCTCGACTTGCACCTCGGGGTCGGAGAGGGTCGCTTGTTCCAGCATGCGCGGGAGCATGTGGAACCGCCCGGCTCGCTCGGGGTCGTCTTCGAGGCGCGCCTGGAAGGCCTTCGTGGTGTGGGCCTTCACGCCCTTCTCGTCTCCGGCCGCGAGCGCGTCGAGGAGGGCCCGCGCGACGGCGGAGGGTGTCGTCGGCGCGGTCCTGGCAGCGCCCTCGTGCACGGTCGGCGAGCCGAGATCCGCGAGCTGCATGGGATGGGTGCCGTCGCCCCGCTTCATCGCCTCGACGTCGCCGACGCAGAGGACGAGCAGCCCGTCCGGCTGGAGATAACGCGCGGCGACGGCCTGCACCTGTTCGGCCGTCACGGACGCGTAGCGCTTGCGCAGTGCGTCGTAGTAGTCGAGGTCCACGCCCTGGGCCTCGAGCTCCGCGAAGGCCTCGGCGGACGAGGTGCCGCGACCGAACGTGCGGCGGAAACCGGAGTCGAGGCTGCCCTTCGCGTCGCTCAGCTCCTCGGCCGTCGGGCCGTTGGCGATCAACCTCTGCATCTCCTCCCGCGCGAGATGGACGGCGAAGGGCACCGACGCGCACTTGGTCTGGAACGTGATCGTGAACGGCGAGTCGTTCCTCCAGGACGGCGTGAAGCGCGCGCCCGCCTGGTAGGAGAGTCCGTGCACCGAGCGGACGGTGTTGAAGATCCGCCGGGAGAGAATCCTGGAGAGGGCGCCAAGCGCCGCGCTGTCCGCGTGCCGGCGCGGTACGGTCACCTGGCCGATGCGCACGGATCCCTGGCTGACGGGCATGGCCCGTACGTGGAGGCCCTTCCCGGCCGCGGCCCGGTCGTTCTTCTCCTGCGGCCGCTCGTAGGCGGCGACGCCGTCCGGCTTCCAGGAGCCCAGCGCGTCTTCGATCCGCTGGGCCAGGGTGTCCCGGTCGAAGTCACCGGCGACGGCGAGAACGACGCGCTGCGGCCCCGTCACGGCCTGCAGGCGTTCGCGGACGTCGTCGAGCGTGATCGCCGACAGACTCTCCCGGGTGGGCCGGCGCGTCTCGGGCACGTCGCCCCAGAGGAGACGCCGGTAGAGGCGTGACGTCACGCCCCGGAGGCGTGTCTCCTCCGAATCCACGCGCGAGATCATCGCGTCACGGAGCCGTTCGAACGCCTTGGGATCCAACTGCGGTTCCGACAGGAGGAGGCGCAGGATCCGCAGGCCCTCTCCGATGTCGGCCGGGAACACCGTGACGGCGACGGTGTGGCTGGAAAGGTCCGAGGAGGTCGAGACGCTCCCCACGATGCCCTCGAGGTGCTCCTGCAGCGCTTCGGGGGACATCCCCGGGATGCCCGCCTCGCTGAGGACGCCGGCGGTCAGCTTGGAGAGTCCCTCCCGGCCCACCGGATCCTGGGCCGCCCCGCCCAGGACCTGCGCGGCGATGCTCACGACCGGGTCGCCCTCGTTGGGCACGACGAACGCGCGGATCCCGTTCGAGAGGACACGGCGCGCCTCCGAGCCCGACGGAAGGTCGAACGCCCGTTCCGCGAACTCGAGGTCGGTCCACGACGCCGGGAGATCTTCGGCCACCCGCTCGGTAGCGCGGGGCGGCGGCGTCGGTCGGGTGGGCATCGGCCGGGCCGTGGCCGTGGGCGACGGCCCTTCCGCCTGCTCGTCCTTCGTGTAGTGGGTGACGACGCTGTTCTCGGGGACGAGGTACGCGCGCGCCGCCTCGTGGATCGCCTCGGCGGTGAGCGTCTGCGACCGAACGAGATCCCGCTCGACGTCCCGCCACGAACCCTGCAGCTCGCGCCTGAGGATCATGAATCCGAGGCGCATGTCGTTTCGCAGCGCGCCGAGGACCCGGGCGCGGTAGCGCCGCCGCAGGCGCACCAGCGCGTCGTCCGAGAGCGGGCGCTCGCGAAGCGCATCCAGGGCCTTCAAGATCCGGGCCTCCACCGCCTCGTGCGTCCCGGTGGGCGAGAGGGTCGCCGAGAGGCCGAGCGCCCCCCCGTACGTGCGGCCGTCGTAGTCCGCTCCGAAGGAGACGGCGATCTTCTCGTTCTCGACGAGGTCCTCGAACAGGTCACCCTCCGGATCGTCGAGGTAGGAGGCGAGGAACTGGAGGGCGAGCGCCTCCTCGGTGACGGCGGCCGGGATGCGGAAGTAGAGATCGACGCTGTCCCGTCCGCGACCACGGCCGCGCATGCGGATCTCGCCGCTCTTCGGGATGCGCAGCATCGGGATGCGGGGTTTCGCGAGGCTCGCAGCCGGGATGGAACCGAAGTACCGCTCCGCCAGGGCGAAGACGCGTTCGGGCTCCACGTCGCCCCCGACGTAGAGGGTCGCGTTGTCCGGCGTGTAGTACGTCGACCAGAAGGCCCTGAGCTCCGCCCGCGTCATGGCCCGCAGGTCGTCGTGATAGCCGAGCACGGGATGGGCGTAGGGATGGGAGCCGAAGAGGGCGCGCTCCACTTCCTCGTGGAAGAGAGCGGCCGGCCGGTTCTCGTACATGCGTCGTTCTTCGCGGACCACGTCCTTCTCGGCGTGGAACTGGCGGAAGACGATGTTCTTCATCCGGTCCGCCTCGATCCAGAAGAAGAGCTCGAGCTTCTCGGGTGGCAGGGCCGCGATGTAGACGGTCCAGTCGTTGCTCGTCATGGCGTTCGTGAACGTGGACCCTGCCTCGCGGTAGATCGTGAACAGGTGGTTGATCTCGAGATTCTGTTTCTGCTCGTCGATCAGCCGGAGTCGCTCTTCCCTCAGCGCTTGGATGCGTGCCTCCGCCTCCGGGGTCCGGGCTCCGTCCTCGAGGCGGATCGTCTCGGCCATGACGTGGTCGAGCGCGTCGCGCAGCTTCCGATCGACGGCCAGATCCTGGACGCCCGTCTTCTCGGTCCCCTTGAACATCATGTGCTCGAGGTAGTGGGCCATGCCCGTCTGCCCCACGCGCTCGTTCACCGACCCCACGCCGTAGGCGATGGCGCACGGGCTGGCCGGCACGCCCCCCCGCGGGATCACGAGGACCTTGAACCCGTTGGCGAGCGTCCGCTCGTGGACCTTCAGCGGGAACTCGCTCGCCTGCTCCTCCGCGTCCTCGGCGCGCACGGTCGCCGCCGACGCGAGGAGCGAGAAGGAGAGGCACAGGACGACGAAGGGCTTCATGAACACTCCCGTGTGGGGCCGTCGACGGGTCGGGCACGGCAGATGGGCACTCTATCCTCCCGAAGGCGGTGGGCGGGGGGCGGCGCAGGGGAGAGCGCGGGCGAAGCCGAGCTCCGCGTCGCCGCATCCCGGGAGGGGCAATCCCATTCCCCACGCTTCCCGCCGAGGGGGGGGGCGCCTGTCCCAACCGGGTCCCTGATCACGGTCCTGGCCACAGCCGTCCTCCCCGGCGCCGCGGGGTTCTTCGTCGGGCGATCGAGCGCGCCTTCCCCGAGGGCATCGTCGATGCCAGGTCCGTGACCCGCGATACGGTGCCGTCGGACGGCTACGTGCAGGACGGCTACGTGCTCCGCTACGGACCCGGCATCCACCAACCCCAACTCGATGCGACCCACTCTCGCAGCGCCCGGCCTCCGGGCTGGCGACCCTCCGGGCAGGCCACGAGCGGAAGAGCCGCCTGCATTGACTCCCCACCCGTCCCTTGTGTGCCATGTTCGGCAAGTGTGCTATGTTCAGCGAGAAGCCTCAAAGAAGGAAGGAACAGATGAAAGCAAGGTACCATAGTCTACTAATGCTGACATTTTCAGTATTGGCGATGTTCGCTCTGTTCGGCTGCGGGCCTTCGGGAACATCGTCTTTTGGGGGAACGGAACTTTTCGTTGATGCAGGACAAGATAAAAACGTAGCAGCCGGACATGATGTATCTCTTCATGGCATGGCAGCGATGACTGACGGCAGTACCTCTTTCGATGTGTCGTGGACTCAGGTTGAAGGAGATGTACATGTGTCACTACGACATGCTGATACCTTCAATCCTGTCTTTACCTCTCCTCACGTTCATGCAAGAACACTCCTTCTCTTTAGCTTGCATGTAAAGAGTGGAGATCTCGAGTCCACTGATGCTGTGGGGATATTTGTACTTCCTACCACGGTTCCTCAAGTCTTGCCACCACATCCGATCACTACGCACACTGGTTCCAACGTCACTATTCAATCAACTGCATTGCCACCGGCTGGAGATCATACACTTACACATGAATGGACCCAGGTGTCGGGACCGAGCGTGACACTGTCCCAAACAAACGCAACGTGGACGAGTTTTGTGGCACCTGCAATGATTGGCCCGCCAGCTCCAGTTGTACTGCATCACACTGTGGCCAACACAGGGACCGGAACCTTGAGTACAGTCCCACATGTAATCCATCTTGCACCCCCAACCAAGCCGCTGTATGCGATCGTTACTCCTCCACAGATAATATATGAAGGTGTGGTAGGTTCTATACACCTGAGTGTAAGTGGCGGCACAAAGCCATACGGATATGTATGGACACAAACGCACGGAGCATCCCTTCCTCTCGACACGACTGATCCCCTGAACCCTACGTTTCTTGCACCACAGGTCGCTGCAGATGAGCTGATTGAACTGCAGGTAGTAGTGACAGATGGGGTAGGGAAGAATCTTACGCTGCGG
>JAUXCH010001002.1 GCA_030618975.1 Planctomycetia bacterium | reverse complement strand
GACGCCTCGCCCGCGCCGGAAGAGCGCTGCCGCTAACCGACCGCGGTTCGGGGTCACGGTTCGGAGGGGTCAGGCAGAAAACCGCGGCTGAACCCTATGCGCTTTCGGAGCGCCGAGCCGCGCATCCCGACACCCCGGTGCATCCCGGGCGCGCTTCGGGGTCAGGTAAGAAACCGCGGCTTTCGGGCGCTTCGGGGTCAGGTAAGAAACCGCGGCTTTCGCAGCGCCGGGCCGCGCATCCCGACGCCCCGGTGCGTCCCGGAATCAAGACGGTTTCCGCAGTTGACGATGCCCGACTGCAACCTTCTCGGACGAGGCGCGTTTGCAGAAGCAGCACCCGCAAGCGCACACGAAGGACGAATCGGGCCCTTGTCCTGAACCTTCGTCCTTCGCCCGACTGGAGATGCCCCCATGCCCGCGCCGTGGTCCCGGTACGCCTTCGCCGCCGTCCTGATCCTCGTGTTCTCACCCACGACCCCGGCCGCGGCCGGGGACCCGGCCGGAGGCGCAGACACGAACGCCGGCGTGAACGCGGGCGTGAGTGTGGGCGTGAACGTGGGCGACGCCTACCGCTCGGCGCTCCGCCGCGAGGCCGAGGGGGACGCAGAGGGAGCCCGCCTCGCCTACGAACGTGTGCTGCGCCTCCACCCGGAACACCGGGCGGCCCGCCGCGCGCTCGGCTACGCGGAGGTCGACGGGTACTGGCTCCGCGGCGACGAGCTCCAGCGCGCCAGGGGCTTCGTCCACCATGCCGGGCGGTGGATGACGGCGATCGAGTTCGCCGATGCCACGCGCCCCGACCGGGACGCCCGGGAGCAGAAGGAAGGCGAGGCGAAGGTGCTGGCCTGTCTCTCCCTCGTGGCGAGCAGCGACGAGGCACGCGTCCAGGCGGGCAGGCGGCGGCTGCAGACGCTTCCGGCCCGGTTCCGCCTTGCGCCGCTGGCCACGGCGCTGCGCTGCGAGCCGCCGAGGCTGCGCGTATTCGCGGCGGAGGCGCTGGGGCGGCTGGGCGACCCCCTCGCCGCGCCCGCGCTGCTCAACCGCACGGTCGTCGACCCCGAGGAAACCGTGCGCCGCTCGGCCGCCGTGGCGCTGCGCGCGATCGACGCGCCCGGCACGATCCACGCCCTCGGCCGCGCCCTCTGGAGCCGAGACGCGACGGTGCGCGTGCGGGCCGCCGAGGCGCTCGGCCGGATCGGGGACGTCGCTGCCGCGCCCTACGTCGTGGCGCGCTGGGAGAAGCGCTCGGGGAACTTCCCGCGCGTCTACTTCGCGCAGGTCGACCAGCTCGCCTACATCCAGGACTTCGACGTGGAGGTGGCGTCGACCTCGTTCATCGCAGATCCCATCGTCGGCGTCCTGCAGGAGGGCGTCGTGCAGGACGTCCGCGTGCTGGCCACCGAACAGACCTTCTCCACGGTGGAACGGGTCGCCTACGCAGGTGCACTGAAGCAGATCAGCGACGTGGACCACGGCCGCGACGTGAAGGCCTGGCGAAGGTGGGTCGACGGACTGTAGCAATCTTGTCTGGCCCTGACGGGCGAGCGGCCGGCGATCTTGTCTGGCGCCTTCGGCGCGAGCGGCCAGGGTGCCTGCGGCACCGTGGCCT
>JAUXCH010000575.1 GCA_030618975.1 Planctomycetia bacterium | reverse complement strand
GCTGCCACACGGTGTAGGGTCCGCTGCCCGCGCGGCTCGCGTACCGGCGCATCCGAAAGCGTGCCACGCCGTCGACCGGCCGACCGTCGGACCAGGTGACGACCCCCGAGAGCCAGCGCGTGGGCGCGAGCGAGACGTTCGCCTCGCGGCGCGAGCCGGCGAAGACCCACACGAGGGCGTCTCCGATAAGCGTCGCGCCCTGCCGTGCCACGAGGACGTAGACGCCGGGCGCCAGCCCCGCGACCTCGAAGCGTCCGTCCGCGGCGGTGTCGAGCGTGCGCACGACGGACTCGTCGAGCGTCTGCCCGTAGCGCTCCATGAGCTCGGTGCCGCCGAGGCGGTGCACGGTGATCTCGGCCCTGGCGTCCGGGTCGAGCCCCTCGACCGTCCCCACGATCGTGGCGGGCCGCTCGTCGGCCGCGTACGCCAGGAGGCCATACCCGAGCAGCACGCAGAGAACCCCGGCCAGGACGCGCATCTCGACTCCCTTGGGGCCCGCCGAGGGTACCGCCCGGCGGTACCCGCTCCCGGACCGTTGCTCGTTCAACGTGCGACGAAGCCGGCAGCCCACGCGGGACGAGGTGGCGGCTCCGGGCCTGGGACGCGTCGGCGCCAGTCGCCCTCGTGGACGAAGAACTTCGAAACCAGCTCCCGATAGCCGAAGACCGAGCCCCGGCAGAGGACGGCCTCGCCGCCCCACGGATAGAGGACCCACAGGCGGTCCATCCCGGCGACACCCTGGAACAGGGCGCGATCGCCGTCGATCAGCCCGCGTACGCAGGTCGTGGCGGGATCGTCGTGGAACGACCCGTCGAGGTCCTCGAGGAGGAAGCCCCAGTCTCGCAGCACGTCGGCGGACTTGGGCGCGCTCTGCCCCCGGAGCTGGTGCACGGCGAGGACGGCCAGGTCCTCGCACGCGGTGGCCAGCCGACGGAGCCGGTTCATGCAGATCGGCGGGGGGCGGTCGCCACGCATCCGCCTGAGCGCGGGCAGCCCGTACCTCTCGCCGAGCAGCTCCTCCTCGAGGCTGCGCCGACAGTACTCCCGGAACGAAGCATCCTCGTGGTAGCGCGGGCCGCACCACCTCTCGAACCAGCCTTGCCACCCGCCCCCGAACCCGCACGCACGCAGCCGCGCCTGCTCCCTCGCCGTGAAGGGCGTCTCCTCGGCGATCCGGCGACGGACGAGGGCCTCGAGCGCCGCGAGCTCCGTCGCCGGGGGAACCCACACCCGTACGCCGTCCCGCTTCGCATCGTCGGCCGTCCTCCTTGCGAGCACGGACAGGGCACGCCAGAAATCGGGGTCCGGGTGGACGAAGCCGGGAGAGTCCCCGGCCCCGAAGACCTTGGCGGCCGACGAAGCGACTCCGACGGCGCGGCGCCACAGCACGTGGGCCCCCATCACGGTCTGGAGCTCCAGCCGCTGCCACGGCTCGCTTCGAAACATCTGAGGCGCACCCTCCGGCTTGTCGGGCAGCTCGCGAAGCACCTGGAGGAAACGCGCGCGCAGGCTGTCCTCGGGCGGCTCGGCCGCGACCGGGCGAATCGCCCGCGCCACCTCGCGCCGTGCGATCTCGGCGGCGGCCCACGGAATCCCGATGCGCGCGCCGAGGTCCAGGCCGACGAGGTCGGACTGCTCGCGGAGCACGCCGGGCGGGAAGCGCGTGCCTGCGCGCAGCCCGAAGTCGAACACGCCGCGCTCGCCCGGGTAACCGAGCCGGGCGACGCCGACGCCGTCGACGTAGGCCCGCAGCAGGTGCTCGATCCGGCGGGGCATCGTGCCCTGCAGGCGGACGCGGAGCGCCCGGTCGCAGGTCCCGCGGGTGAGGAGGTAGACGAGGACCTGCCAGCGTTCGGGTCCGCCCAGCCAGCCGTGCACCCAGAGCGAGGCGACCGGCCCGCGGTCCAGCGGCGTGCCGAGCCCCGGGACACGCGCCAACGGGTCGCCGGCCCGCAGCCGCTCCAGCTCGAGATCCAGCGCTTCGACCTGCTCGACGGAGAGTCCGGTGTCCGCGTCCGCGTCCCCCTGGACGCGGCGGAGGAGGGCGACGAAGAGGCGCCCCGCCTCCCGCTCGGCGCCGGGGGCGCCCCGCTCGAGCGCCTGCGTCCACTCCGCGAGCAGCGGCCGGATCTCGTCGGCCCAGCGCCCGGCCCGGTGGATCAGGAGCTTCCGCAGGCAGAGGAGATACGCGGCCAGGCCGGAGTCCGCCGTCACGAAGACGGGGCCGGTGGGCCAGCGGTAGGCGGAGGAGAGTCGCGAGGTCTGGCCGTCCTCGACGGCGAAGCCCTGCTCCTCGAGCATCGCCTGCGCCGCGGCCGAGGGCGCGACGGGCCGCTTCTCCCGGGCGTCGAGACGCGTCACGGACGGGGCGAGACAGCCCAGCGCCACGAGCAGGGCAACGGAGACGGTACGGGCTCGAGTCACGTCGGACCTCCGCGTACGGGAGGAAACGCGCCACGGCGTCGGCCGGTTCGCGTCGCTTGCAGCCTACTCCGCCGGCGGGTGCAATACGGGGACCCAAGAGTCGATCGAGACCACGAGGAGGCCACCGCATGGGATGGGGACGCATGTTCCTGCTGGGCAACATCGGGCAGCAGATGGACATCCACGATCAGCGCGAGGAGATGCGCCGCCTCCGGCGGACGGTCCGTGAGGTGCAGCGGACGAAGGCGGGCCAGGAGGACGTGGCGGCCCACGTCGTCGCCTTGGAGGACGAGGTCGACGAGCTGCGTCTGTACCTGACCGCCGTGATCCGCCACCTGGTGTCGAAGGGCATCGCCACGGAGGCCGAGCTCGAAGCCCTCATCGAGGCCGTGGACGCGGAAGACGGGACGGTGGACGGACGGCTCGACGGCCCGGTGGGCTGATCCCGACCCGGACGGGCGGTCGAAACACGAGGCGACCGGACGGCGCCGCGGCTACGCTCCTGCGATGCGCACGACACGCTGGATTCCCCTGCTCGGCCTGCTCGCCGGCTTCGCCCTGCCACCGGTCGCCGCCCGGGAGGTCGCCACTCTCGAGCCGACGGGTACCCCCCGCACGGTGAGGCTGGGCAGTGACGACCCGGTCCAGGTCCTTCGCGTCACCGTGCCGAAAGGCGCACGCCGGCTGCACGTAGTGGCCGCGGCTCGATACGACGTCGACCTCTACGTGCACGACACCGTGTTGGCGAAGGATGCGCTGCACGAGGCCTGGCTCACGGCGAACTCCATCTCGATGCTGGAGCACGTCGTCCTGGGACCCGGGGTAGGGAGCCCGTTCGCATCGCCCGTGACGCTCTTCGTCCACGTCGAGAACCCCTACCCGGCGGCGCGAGACCTCGAGGTCTCGCTCACGGCCTGGGTCGAGACGGACGCACCGGTGCTCGTGGCGAGCGCGGGCCTGAACGTCACGATCCCGCCGGGCGCTCGGACCACGACGGCGCAGGTCGTGCTCCCGCGGGGCGTCGCGACTGCCCGGATCCGCGCCCAGGCGCAGCGCGACGTCCCCACCCTGAGCGGGACGCTCGCAGGTGTCGAGGTGCCCGCTCTCTACAGGCGACGGGCTGCACTCCTGTCCTTGTCGGGCCGGCCCGAGGTGCCGGCAGGGGTGTGGGAGCTCGAGGTCGGACGCCCGGAGAACGCGCCGGCCGAGGTGGCCTGCGTCGTGCGGCTGGATGCCTCCTTCACCCCGCGGCTGCCGGAGGACGACACCCTGACCGAAAACGACCCCGTACCGCTACGAGGTCGACGCGGCGAGAAGACCCTGACCTTGAGGGAATCGGGATGGGCGAGTCTGCTGCTCGACGTGCCGCCCTCCGTGCGGTCCGTTCGGATCGAGGCCACGATCGAGGGAGGGGACGTCGACCTCTACGCGACCCGAGGCGTGCCCGTGGATCTGCAGGGGAACCAGAACTGGCACTACGCGGCGTGGCACAACGGCCCCAGCGAGGTGCTGTTCCTCGGCGGTACCGACTCG
>JAUXCH010000694.1 GCA_030618975.1 Planctomycetia bacterium | reverse complement strand
GGGCATCCAGGTGCCGCGCCACCTTGTCGGCGCCGTACTTCGTGCGGGTGAACACGAGCGCCCGCTCGATGGCGTGGTCCTGCAGGATCTGCGAGAGCAGGGCGCGTTTCCCCTGCTTCTCGACGAAGCAGACGTGCTGCTCGACGCTCTCGACGGTCGAGCTCGGCGGGGTGACCTCCACGCGCACGGGATCACGGAGCAGAGTCTGCGCCAAGCGGGCGATGTCCGCCGGCATGGTGGCGCTGAAGAGCAAGGACTGCCTCTTCGTCGGGAGCGGCTCCACGATGCGACGCACGTCGCGCAGGAAACCCATGTCGAGCATGCGATCCGCTTCGTCCAGGACGAAGATCTCCACGCGCGAGAGGTCCACGTGGCGCTGGCCCATCAGGTCCAGCAGGCGGCCGGGTGTGGCGACGAGCACGTCCACGCCGCGGCGCAGCGCGCGCACCTGGGGCGACTGCCCTACGCCGCCGAAGACGACCGTGCCGCGAATCGGCAGACGACTGCCGTAGGTCTCGAAGCTGGCGCCGATCTGGGAGGCCAGCTCGCGCGTGGGCGTGAGCACGAGGGCCCGCGGTCGGCAGGCCTCGGGGCGCGCGCGCCGCCGACTCAGGAGGTCGAGCATCGGCAGCGCGAAGGCCGCCGTCTTGCCCGTGCCGGTCTGGGCGACGCCCAGGAGATCGCGACCGCTAAGCAGGTGAGGGATCGCCTGGACCTGGATCGGCGTCGGGATCTCGTAGCCCCGGTCGCTGAGCGCGTCCAGGAGGGCCGAGGAAAGATCGAGGTCGGCGAACGCCGGACTCGAGGGGGGAGCGGCGTGTTCGCCGCGGGTGGGGTGCGAGGACGCACCGTGGGCTTGTCTTGTCATCTGAACTGTGTGAACTCACGCTCGACGAGGCGCCTGCAAGAGGTGTGGGCCTCGGAGCAAGTACGAAAGGGCGCAGCCAGTGTCGCTGCGCCGGGGAAGGCAGGAGAGTACCCGGAGTTGGGGGCTCGTCCACCTCTCCCGCCTCGGGGGCCGCATCCGGGCCCGTGGGCGGGGCAACGCCCCGGCTCACGGGTCTCCAGCGAGGGGGCGGGACCGGGCGTTGTCCCTTGCGGGGTGCCTGGCACCGTACACGGGTCTCCAGCGAGGGGGCGGGACCGGACGTTGTCCCGTGCGGGGTGCCTGGCACCCCGTGCAAGGGGGACGGTCAGGTACGGAAGCACGAAGTCGACCGGGTGGACCGGAGTCCTCGTAGCCGTTCACACCCGCGACCACGTGTGGCCGATGCTCCCCACCCGGAAGCCGATCGACAGGTAGAAGGGCAGGTCCGTGCCGACGACGACCCTCTTCGCGCCTCGCGCGGCGGCCCGGCGGATGCCCTCCATGACGACCTCTCGGCCCAGTCCCCGACCGCGGTACCCGGGTCGCGTGGAGACGGGCTCGAGGGTCGCCATTCGATTGTGCTCGTCGAGCCATACCACGCAGCAGGCAACGCGTTCGCCGTCCGGTCCGACGAGGAAGAGGTCGAGGTCCGGCCGGTAGTCGGGCGCCCGCATCAACTCCTCGTATGCGAAGACGCTCGGCCACGCGGCGGGGTCGGTGTGGTCGAAGCCCAGGCCCAGCACCCTCCTCCGGGCCTCGACGTCGGGGTCGTCGGCCATCGACCGGACGACGTGGCCCGCGGGCAGTCCGGACACGGGCAGGTCGCCGATCTCGAACCCCGAGATGCAGTGCGTCCGCTCCACGCCCTGCTCGTAGCCCCGTGCCCCGAGCACGCCGAGGAGCGCTTCATCGTGCTCGAACACCTGCCAGGAGAGCCGGCCGGTGTCCTCGTGGGCGAGCGTTGCCTCGGCGTGGGCCACCATCTCCGGAAGGACCCGGTCCCAGCCGGGGCGGCGCTGGACCCAGGCCTCGCCCCGCCACGGTTCCTCCGTGTGGACGACACCGACGATCCCGGCCTCGTCGTCGTCCCAGACGGTGACGAAGCCCTCCCACCGCCGGATGCCCTCCCTCTCCGCCCTGAGCGGCGCGACGAAGTGGCGGGCGTACTCCCACCGGCAGAGATCCCAGGTGTTGGGCTTCCCGGTGGCCTCGTACGCCTCCACGAGAAGATCGCGGATGCGGAGGAAGTCCGTGCCCGGCCGGTAGGCGCGAATCCATGCCATGCCGATCGCCTCCGCGAACGAGCTGCACCCTACCGCGCCGACGGGCCTTCGAAACCGTGAGAGGCCCCGTCGTCTCCCCGCTTCGTCCCCCCGCCGGGCGCTGCCGGCAGCAGCGGAAGGCCCGCCTCCTTCCAGGCCTGGATCCCCCCGGCCAGGTTGTCCGCGCCCCGAAACCCCATCCGCTCGGCGAGCCCGACGGCGATGCTGCTCCGATAGCCCGTCTTGCAGACCATCAGGCAGCGCGTGTGCGGCAACAGGAGCCTTGCGAAGCGGGCGTGGTCTTCGAGCGGGACGTTGACGCCGTCGGCGATGCGTCGAGCCCGGTACGCCCCGGCCGAGCGCACGTCGAGGACCAGGGGCTCGATCCCCGCCGCCCTGCGGCGTGCGAAATCCCTGGGTCCGATCAGCGCGCACCGCTCCACCGGTCGCCCGGCCGCGGCCCACGCGGCCATGCCGCCGTCGAGGACACCCTGCACGGAGTACCCGACGCGGTGGAGGCGGCGGACCGCCGTGCGGAGGACCTGCTCCTCCCCGACGAGGTGGAGCGGTGCCCCGGGCGGCACGACGGCCGCCACCCAGGATTCGAAAGGGCCCGTTGCCGGCATGTTCAAGGCGCCCAGCACGTGGCCCTCGGCGTACGCCTCCTGGCTTCTCAGGTCGACGAGCCACGCCTCTGCGATCGAAGGCAGGTCCGCCGCCTCGATCGGCGGGGGCCGGGCCTCCCAGTCGACCGGCGGCGGTCCGGCCCGGTTCATTCGGGCGATGGGAGCAAACGACGCGGGCGTCGGGGGCTGCTGGTCGAGGAGGCGTCCCAGGAAGGCCGCGCGACTCCCGACCGTCAGGAAAGGATTCGTGACCCGCTCGCGGGCGAGGGTCGTCACGGTGTAGGGCTCGAGCATCCGACCGCAAAAATGTCCTGCGCCGTGGGCGGGCAGGATCTTCGTCTCGCCGGACAACAGCTTCAGCGCCTGGATCGCGTCGAACGTCTGCTCGGCGAGGTTCATGGACGGGACTCCGAAGTCCGCGTCCTCGGAACACCCCACGGTTCCGACGAGCAGGGTGTCGCC
>JAUXCH010000149.1 GCA_030618975.1 Planctomycetia bacterium | reverse complement strand
GTCAAGGGCCTGGACGCGGCCATCCTGCAGGATCTTCTGCTGGCTCCGGTGCTGGGCATCGGCGCGAAGCTCGAGAAGCTCGAGGACGGCAACTACAAGTTCACGCGATCCCTCTTCGCCGAGCAACTGCCCAAGAAGGGCGACCTCGAGAGCCAGCAGATGTTCGAGGGCTACCTCATGATGATGCAGTCCTATCTCGAGAAGATGAGCTTCGAGGCCGAGTTCACGCTCCCGACGCCGATCGTCGAGACGAGCGGCGAGAAGGTCGACGAGAAACGGGTCCGCTGGTCGATCGGCTTCGAGGATCTCGTGAAGCCCTCGGCGCGGACGCAGACGGTCGTCTTCTCCGGAGAGGGGCTCGAGTGGGAGCCGTTCGAGGCCAAGGCCGCGAACCCGCTCGCGCGGCAGAAGCCCGCGACCCCCACCGGCCCGATCACGCCCTCGGAGGACGACGGCAAGGACGAGAAGAAGCCCGAGAAGAAGCCCGACGGCGAGGGCACGGACGAATCGAAGTAGCCGGAGCCGCCCGGCGGGCGCGCTGAGCCTGCTCGTCCGCGCAGGAGCGGCCGAGCCCCGGGCACCGCCTTGGCCCGGCCTCGAGGACGCGAAGCGGCGGATCCGCCGCGTCCAGCAGCTGGCCGACATGCGGATCGAGAGGAGCCTGGTAGCCCACGAGCCCGGAGCCGCGCTGCTCCCGGAGAGCAACCGCGCCGGCGGCAAGGTGTTCCTCTTCCTCGCCGCCAACGTCTGGCCGCTGTTCTCCTCCGTGCGCACCGTCCTCCGCCACCAGGGCAAGCCGGTCGGGCCCTACGCGGCGGCGGGCGCTCGCCTGGTTGGGGACGGACTCCTCGAGGAGGGCCCGGACGGCGGAAGCCGACTCCCGCGGATCATCTCCGGCCCGCCCTGCGTCAGCGGCCCGCTCCGGGGCAGCGTGCCGATCGCAAGGAGAGTCACCACGGGTGGGGACTCGCGTGCAGGTTCCACGGGGGGGCACGTTCGACGACCCCTACCATGCGGGTCGTGAACGTCGCCCCGCTTCCCCTGCTCGCCCGGCCGCGGCTCGCCGCACGCGCCGCGGTCCTGCTCAGCGTCCTCGCCGTCGCCCTCTGGGTGGCGGTCGCCGCGTCCGTACCGCTCGGATGGGTCCAGTCGATCGACGATCGATGGCGGAACGAGATGGCCGACAACCCGTCGGAGTTCCTCCTCGTCCTGGCCCGGAGCCTCGCGGTCGTCGGGAGCGCGTGGGTGACGGTTACGCTGGCGCTCGTCGTCGCGTTGGTTCTCTGGCGAACGAAGGCGCGGACGAGGCTGCGCGTCTGGGCCACGGCGCTGATCCCGTCCTACGCCGTCACCCTCACGGGCAAGGTGCTCTACGCCCGTCCGCGTCCCGACGACCGCTTGTTGGAGGTGCCGACCGCCTCGTTCCCCTCGGCGCACGCGACGGACGCAGCGGTCCTCGCCCTGGCCCTCGTCCTGATTTTTGTGCCGCCCGGCCCGCGGCGACGCGGTTGGATCGTGCTTGCGGTCGCCTGGGCGCTCCTGATGGCCTGGAGTCGCACCTACCTCCGCGTCCACTGGCTCAGCGACGTGTCCGCCGGCTTCCTCTGGGGCACCGCGTGCGCACTCTGGGGCACCGTGCTCGCATCGCGAGCGGCCGGGACGTCCCCGGCTCGATCGAGCTAGCTCGACCGGGCCGGACGTCGGATCCCGAGCCTCTTCGTGCGGTGCCGCAGCGTGCTCGCCGGCAGCCCGAGACACTCCGCCCGAGGATGTCTCCGAAGTCGCGTTCCCTGCGGATCTTCTCGGTGAGGTACCGGTTCTTGGTCTCGAACCGGTCTTTCAGCGCGCTGACCTCGGCCAGGGCCGTCTCGAGTTCCAACTGGGCACGCTTGCGGCCCGTCACGTCTGCATGCGCGACCACGACGCCGCCCCGTTCATTCGCCGGCGCCGTCACCGACAGCTTGAACCACCGCGTCTCGTCCGGCGCGCTTCTCCTCCGTCCATTGGTCGCCCTGGCTGCGTCGTTCCAGATCCGCAGCACGTCTTCCTCGGGCCAGGCGTGCATCGCGACGTGCGGCGTCTGCTCGAGGACCGCTCGCTGGAGGCGCCCTGCATCCTGGGACCCACGCTGCGACTGGGCGTCCTGTCCGTCCCTTCGACGATCGTCGTGAAGATGATGCCGGAGAAGCCGGTCGACGCGCAGAAGCCCGCACCGGTCTGTGCACCGCAAGACAAGGTGGTGACGCAACGAGCCGATCCTCACGGCTTGCGCGATTCGAGGAGGCTCCGTGGCGCGTCAGTGCTGGCTCCGCCCCATCCTGCTGGCAACGGGTCTCCTGCTGATGGTCGTCTGTGGAGAGGCCGCGCGCGCCGAGGATGCGGTGGTCGTCGGACCTCCGGTTCCGGCGGCTGGTGGTGCGCAGCCCCCGAAGAACGATGCGTCCGGCTCGGATTCTGGCGCTCCGGCCCGGAACTTCAACTCCACCCGGAACGTCGAGGACAAGGTCCGCGAGCAACGACGGCGGCGGAACGGCCTCTTCGACTTCGGGATCCGCGATGCACTCCTGCGCCTCGACGACAGGATCTACGAGGCCACTCACCTCCGGCTCGCGGCTTCCTACACGATGCTCTACCAGCACGCGTACGCTGGAGACGGCCCGCGTGACGCGGCAGGCGGCGACTTCGACCTCGTCGGCACGTGGGAGGTCATCCGCCGCGGTGGAAAGACGACGGGCGCGCTCGTGGGGGAGTTGGAGGGCCGCCACCGCCTCGGGACGGTGATCCCGCCGGCGGATCTGGTGACCACCATCGATTCCCTCTGGACCACGACGAGCGGATTCAACGTGCAGGACTTCGCCCTGATCCAGTTCTACTGGCGACAGGATCTTCTGAACGACCGGCTTCGCCTTCGATTCGGCAAGCTCTCCAGCTACTCCACCTTCTTCGGGAACCGCCTCAACAGCAGCTCGCTGTTCTTCGTCAACTTCGCCTTCTCGGACAACCCCGCCGTTTTCATGCCCGGGAACGGGCTCGGACTGCACGCGACGTGGAACTTCTCTCCACGCTGGTCCGCCTCGTTCGGTATCCAGAACGCGAACGCCGTCAAGACCGAGATCGATCCGTCGACGGTGCGCCACGGGGAGTACTGGTACGCGCTGCAGGCCCAGTACCGGGCAACGATCCACGGCTTGGGAGAAGGCACCTACCGGGTGGGCACCTGGTACACGGCGCCTCGGCAGACCGCTGACACGCCGGCAGGAGGCGGCGGCGTCCTCAGCATCGACCAGGAGCTCGGCAAGAAGCTGATCGGCTTCGTGCGTTACGAGTACCAGGGCCAGAACCTGCTCAATCCGGAGGTCGAGCGGGCTGCCTTGACGGGAACGATGATGGCGCTCCGAGGCGGGGTGGGCATCTCCTCCCTGATCCCGGCGTTTCCCGACGACTACATGGGCATCGCGTTGGCCTGGGGCACTCCGGCGGACTCGCCCCTTGGGGAATCGCGCGCCAGGGACTCGGTCGTCGCCGAGATCTTCTACCGTCTGCAGCTCGAGTCCGCGAGCCAACTCAGCCTCTCGCTTCAGGTCATCCGGTCCTCGACCATCTACGACCAAGTGGCCGTGCTCAGTGTGCGGTACCGGCTGGAGTTCTGACGCATCCCGTCATCTCGTTCCTACGTCATGGCGCTCCCACGACGACAGATCTCCCTCCTCCACCGTACGGTGCAGAGGTCGCCCGACAACGAGGTCACCGATCTCGCGTCGCTGGCGTGGAACCTGAAGGCATGGCTGGCGATCTGCCTGCCGAGGAGTCTGAAGAAGGAGGGAGGTGAGATCCTACGCATGGCGTTCCGCCGGTTCCTCCACTCCATCGTGCCCCTTCCTTGCCAGGTGGTGAAGACGGCGAGGCAGACGGTGGTTCGACTGTCGACCTGGACGCCGTGGGCGAACGTCTGGATCGACGCCTCCGAGCACTTCCGGCAGCAACGACGGTGGCCTGACGCCGCGAGCCGGACTCCCGTACGCGATCCCTGGGAGAGGTGCGTCTGCACGACGGAGGGTCGCGGAAATCCGGGCTTAGAAGCATACGCAGCGCACCCACCGCAGACTCCCGGCCGGAACACCGCGCGAGCGAGATCTCGATGAGGTCGATTGCTGGGCGCTTCGCCGCGAGCGGGCGGCGGAAATGCGAAGGTCGTCGCGCGGAGCGCTTGTTGGGGGGCTAGTACGCGAGCTTCAGGCGCTTTCGCAGCACGGAGAAGGTCATGGTCGTCTCAACGGTGGGTTCGCCGTCGAGGTTGTAGTGGATGCCCTTCTCCGACTCGATCGTGAACTCGGGAAGCTGCCGGTAGTAGAGCAACTCGTTGTCCGGAGCGTCGAACTCCATCAGCTCCTTCGCGAGGCGCACGAGCCTGGCCTTCGACTCGTGCCGAACCACGGCGAGGTCCAGCAGACCGTCGTCGAGCTTCGCTTTGGGCGCGACGTCGAACCCCCCGCCGGCAAGTCTGCCGTTCCCGACGGCCATGACCAGCATCGCCCCTTCCTGGGGCTCTTCACCCGGCACGAGCAGACGTCCCTCGTACGGCTCGAGCTTGAAGGCCTTGATCAGGCCCATGATCGTGTAGGCGCCTCCGCCGAGCTTCTTCTTCAGGTCGACGGGTGTCGTCGCCGTGATCTCGGCACCGAAGCCGCCGCTCGTCACGTTGATGAAGCACCGGTCGTTCGCGCGGCCCACGTCGACCTTCCTCGGCTTTCGCGTGCAGGCGATCATCAGGCACTCGTTCAGGTCGTCGCACGGTAGTCCCAGCCCATGCGCGAAGTCGTTCGCCGTGCCCAGCGGAAGGATGCCCATGCTTGCCTTGGGCGGTTTCTTGCCCTTGCCGACCAGGGCGTTCACGACGGCGTTGATCGTGCCGTCGCCTCCTCCGGCGATCACGCGCGTCGCGCCGGCGTCGAGCGCCTCGCCCACCACCCGCGGCTTGTCCTTCTTGTTCCAGGGGATCCGGACGCGCAGGTCGACGCCCTGGGCGCGCACGTGCTTGACCGCTTCCTTGACGGCGGGTTCGTTGGCGGACTTGCGATGCAGTACGAGACAGGTCTTGGATGCCATGGTCACTCCGTGCCGGGTGCCGGGGCGGCCCATGATACGCGTGGCGGTACCGTAGTTCCCACGCCGTGGCTCCTCAGATGCGGAAGCCGAAGGAGGCCACCGCCTGAGGAAGCCAGGTGAAGGTGTGCACGGTGCTGTCGTCCGCGCCGCCTTCGATCGTCCGGTAGAGACCGAGACGTACCCCTGCCGGTCGACGGGGTGGCGAGCCTCCGAGGCCCGTTCGAAGGCACGCCCCTGGGGAGCCCTCGAGGCGGCCGGGTTGCCGTAGCGCCCCCACCGCCGGAAGAGGAAGGACTCCGTGTCGAAGTGCAGCAGGAAGTCGAGTCGCCTGGGGTGAGGCCATGCGGTACACTCGTGGGCGTGACGAACTCAGCACGCAAACTCCTGCACGGTGTCCTCGGCCTCTCCGAAGAGGACCGTGTCCGCATTGCCACCGAGTTGCTCGCGAGCCTCGACGGTCCTCCTGACGCCGACTGGGACGAAGCCTGGGCCGCAGAACTCGAGTCGCGCCAACGAGCGGCGGAGGAGCGCGGTGTGGTCGCACCCGAGTGGGGCGAGGTTCGGGCCCGGATCCTGGCACGCCTGGGCCGAGGTTGAGCCTCCTTCGGATTGCACCCGAGGCCGAGGTCGAGATGACCGCGGCGGCGATGTGGTACGAGTCCAAGAGGCTCGGCCTCGGTGCGGAGTACCTTGCCGCGATCGACGAAGCCTTCGAGCGCATTGTCGAGGGACCCCTGGCTTGGCCGGTCTGGCAGCCGGGGAGGCCTTACCGGCGCTACGTCGTCAGGAGGTTCCCCTTCGTGGTTTTCTTCACGGCATCCGCGGACGCCATCACCGTGATGGCCGTTGCGCACGCCAAGCGAAGGCCCGGCTACTGGCTCGATCGCTGACATCGCCTGAAATCGACTGCCGTGCCGCGAACCGAGACATTCTGAAGATCCTGCTCGACGTCTCGTCAGCCCATCGTAGCCGATCGCACCCGGCTCGGCTTCCCCCTCGCGGCGCAGGGCCAACCATGAAGGCATGGCTCCTCCGCTGCCAGCTCATGCACCAATCCGCACGGCGCAGGGGCGGGCCCATGCCGGGTTGCTCCTGGCGGCGCAGTTGCCCTTCGGTGAGTTACTCCGGCGGACGCTCCGTGCCCTTGGGGATCGTAGTGCAGACGAACTCGTGAACGCGGTCGTATGGCTCGCGATGCTCTGAAGCAGGACTCTCTGCGCTTCCTGCTCGAGTCGGGGTGCGATCCGA
Organism: Planctomycetia bacterium; assembly: GCA_030618975.1. Lineage (GTDB taxonomy): Bacteria > Planctomycetota > PLA2 > PLA2 > JAEUHO01 > JAUXCH01. Next base: position 2,780 of record JAUXCH010000149.1, on the reverse strand, counting down.
GATGGGCGTAGGGCTTGAATGGGGGTGCCCGCTCCCGAGGACGAAGGAGGACCGTGCAACCTGCCCTTGCGCGGGGGTACGAGCGCAGAGGGAATCTCCGTGCGTGGGAGAGCGTGCCAAGCTGTTGCCAGATGTGGATCCAGGATCAACTCAGGTGCTCCCCGGACAAGGTGGGGAAGTTCGTCACCTGAGGGCTTCTGGCGGTCTTTCTGCTTCTGGCATTTGCGTTCGGCGGACTGTGACTGTTTGCCCAAGGCGACAGTGGATTCCAGCTTGGGATCGAGCGCGAGACCGAGGACGGACGGTCGACGGAACAGCGGAATGCTCAGAAACACCCGATGATGGCACGATCGCAGTCTCGACGTCATCGGCACAGGCGCGGACCGTCCCTGACCTACTCGTTGACCTACCTGTTCGGGCTGCTCCACGGTGCGGGAGCGTGCACACGGGTGCCCGACGCCCTCAGCCGGTGGGGAGCAATACCGATGCTCCAGGTAACTGGCGGGTCGCGATTCGGCGCCATCAAAGCGGCGCGTTGGATGGCGGAAGTGATGGGACTCGGACCCTTGGACCTCCGGCTTGACAGGCCGGCGGCCGTGACCCGTACGTAGTGGATGGGGCGATTGTTGCGTCAACCGCCTAAAGCCACTACGTCGCCCACTCGCCTGTTCTCTGCGCACGTCGTTGCGCTTCGCTGCACAATCCGCGTGGTGGGGGGGCGGGAACGGGCCGTAACTTGGGGTTGGGACTCGCCGTTGGCCACCTGGATGGAGTTGACCCGGTTTCATGGACACCTACCGACTGGGGATCTCAGGGGCCGCTGGCACATGAAGCGCCGGACTCACCTTGGGCGCGGGCTCACTGCGTCCAGAGCTGCAATCCAAGTTCCGACTGACTCTCAGGGGATCCGGCCACTCTCTACCGCTTACGACGCAGCGCCAGGAAGGTGAGCGCGAACGCCAGGAGCACAGCGACAGCGCACACGACCACCACGTCAGGTGCGAGTACCGAGTCGTCGGCGTGGACTGCCGGCAGGGTCGTATCGGGCTCGTCGAGCCGCAACCGCGCGCGCGCGTCGGGGAGGGACACGTCCCGGAGGCCCGCGCCGAGCAGGAGGTCGAGCACCTTCACGACGTATGCCCACCAGAGCTCGTGGTCCCGCTCCACGATCTCGACCCGCGCGGACGAGGCGCCCCTCGCCGCCTCCAGAAGCAACGTCTCGACCTCAGCCCAGATCGCGTTGGCTCTCGCGAGGAAGTCGGGATCATCGAAGCCCTCGCCCGCCTCCCCGAACGACCAGGCGCGTCCCCCGATCTGCAGCCGCGTGGCGGCGCCCGTGCCCGAGGCGGAGACCGTGAGGCGGATCGTGAGCGGCTTGGCGTCCCCGGGCGCCTCGGTCCGTCGCAGCAGGAGTGCGCTCACGCGGTGGTCCACGCTGCGCGATGCAAAGGCCTGGCCCGGCCGGTACACGGCCCACTGCAGGTGCTGAATCCCGATGACGGGCTCGTGGAGGAGCTCCACGACTCCACGCACCGTGCTCCAGGGGGCTCGGCGGTCGGCGCGGAGGATCACCGCCACGATCGGGCTGGGTTGCGGCTCGCGCATCTCGGGGTACGCGGACAGGCGCTGCAGCTCGTTGCGCAGCGCAATGCGCGCAGCCCTCCTCTCGGCCTCGACTTCGCTCGTCCAGGGCCACTCATTGCTCCTGAGGAGTGTGTTCCCCGATCGCAAGACGTGCAGCCTGAGTCGCCGGATCTCCGTCCCGCGGTCCACCCGTGGAGGCCAACGGTCCACTTCTGCATGGTCGGCCTCCGGCAGTTGCACCTGTGTCTCGTCGTGCAGGTCGATGCCGTACCCGCGGTGGCGGTCCGTAGGCGGCGTGTGCCAGTGGCCTGCGTCGCCCCAAGGCCTGTCGGGGTCGAGCCCCGTCGAGCCCCCGCAGGAGGCACAGAGCAGAAGGGCGAGGGCGGCGACGTGGTGCGCCCGAGAGGACATGGCAGTCTCCGTAGACGCCTCCCAGGATAGGACGGTGATGTTCAGGGTTCGCCCCCCGGATTCGCCGCACCCGATGACCCTGGGCACGTCTGCGCGCGAGGGGCAGAGGATGAATGGCCTGGACGGCCCCTGGTCCAGCTGACGTGCCCCCCGGAAGGTGAACCGGAACTCGAATTGAAGCTCTGGATCCCAGGAGGATCCGAACCTCCCCCAGGGATTCGAACCTCTCGGTGGGTTGCGGGCGCAGGCTCGATAGGCCGGCGGCCCCTCAGACCGCGCGCATCGGGGCATCCCGTCCGGAGACGGCGGCGACCGGACGGAGCCGCCGCGTCGCTGCTCGACCCCTGCCCTTCCCGCGTCGGCTTCGCCTCTCAGGCGTAGATCGCCGCGAGCGCCTCCTCGACCGTCGGGTGGTCGAAGGCGAAGCCCGCCTCCAGCGCACGCCTCGGCCTGACGTCCTGTCCGTCCACCACCACCGTCGCCACGCCGCCGAGGACGGCCCTCAACAGGCAGGCGGGCGTCGGCGCCCAGGAGGGCCGGTGGAGCGCCTTCCCCAGCGCCTTCGAGAAGGCCCGGTTGGAGACGGGGTTCGGCGCCGTGGCGTTGACGGGACCCGCGAGCCGGTCCTGCTCCAGCGCGAAGAGCGCGAGCCGGCACAGGTCGCCCCGGTGGATCCAGGACATCACCTGCTTTCCGGAGCCGGCCGGACCGCCGACGAACTTCCTGAACGGACCCTCCAGGGCCGCCAGCGCACCGCCGCCCTTCCCGAGCACGGCACCGATCCT
>JAUXCH010000669.1 GCA_030618975.1 Planctomycetia bacterium | reverse complement strand
TCTCCTGCGCCTGGTCGGCGATCGCCTCCAGGAGCTTCTCCCGCTCGGCGAGTCCTCCGTGCTTCCTCGTGAGGCCGGCCAGCATCTGGACGAGGGACGCGCCCATCGCGCCGACCAGCGCGGCGGCGCTGCCGCCGCCGGGGGTCGAGTCGCCGCCGCCCAGCCGATCGAGGACGCCCCTGAAGGACGCGTTCGTCAGGTCATGCTCCGTCACGTCGGGTGCTCCTCGGTCCGGGATTCCGCACGGCCCGCCCCCGCTCTGTCGCGGGGGCGGCCCGGTGGCCGGCCCGTCAGTCTACGAGATGGCAGTCTACGAGATAGCGGTCCGCGAAACAGCGATCTACGGGATCGCGGTCCACGAACTGGTGTGCTGGCGGTCTACGGGACGCCCTCTGCAAGGCGGCCCGCGAGCGCCTCGGCGAGCGAGCCTCCCGCCTTCAGGTCGAAGTGGAGGAAGGGCACGGAGACCGCCCGCGCGGCCTCCTCGTCGTAGTGGGTGTCGCCCACGAGCAGCGCCTCGTCGGGGGAGACGCCCAACGCGGCGAGAGCCCGCGCCGGGAGATCGGGGGCCGGTTTCTCGCGGAGGCCGTCCCCGACGCCGACCCAGGCGTCCAGCCGCTCGAGGAGACCCGTCGCCTCCAGGACGTGGCGCGCCACGGCGTGCTGCGTGTTCGTGACGACGGCGCGCCGGATCCCCCGGCGCCCGAGGTCGTCGAGGACGGCGTGGGTGTCGGCGCCGAGCGCGATGGATCCGGCCGCCGACGCCATCGCCTCGGCGTAGGCGGCCTGGATCTCGGCGACCTGTCGTCCCGGGTACAAGGTCCGGGCGTCCTCCTCCGGGCCCTGGCCGAACACCTCCACGAGGCGCTCGCGGGAGATGGGCTCCACGCCGAATCGACGGGCCGCCGCGTTCACGACCTCGAACCAGGCCCGGTAGGAGTCGACCAGGACCCCGTCGAGGTCGAACAGGACCGCGCGGATGCGTCGCCTCACGACCGCTTGACGCCGCATCGACGGCCGCGCTCGACCACGACCTTCCCGCCGGCCACCACCAGGTGGGTCAGGTTCGTGCCGAGGCGGTAGGGGATCGAGAGGTAGCTCGGCGCATCGATCACCAGGAGGTCCGCCGGTCGCCCCACGGCGATGCGGCCCCGCGTCGACTCCACGCCGGCCGCGGCGGCGGCGTTGCGCGTGATCGCCGTGATCACCTCCTCCGGCGTCATTCCGAGGTCGGTGCATCCGAGCGCCGCGACGAGGTGGAGATTCTCGGTGGGGGACGAGCCGGGGTTGAAGTCGGTGGCCAGCGCGACGGCGCAGCCCGCCTCGATCATGCCGCGCGCGTCGGGTCGCTTCAGGGAGAGGAAGAGGCACGTCGCCGGCAGCAGGACGGGGATCACCCCGGCCTTCGCCATCGCCCGGATGCCCTCGGGGCCCGTGCCGCCCAGGTGCTCCGCGCTGATCGCGCCCACGGACGCGGCCAGCTTCGCGCCGCCGCCGTCGCGGAACTCGTCGGCGTGCACCTTCGGCCGGAGCCCGTGCCGGAGCCCGGCCTTCAGGATCCTCAGGCCCTCCTCGGCCGTGAACGCGCCCTCCTCGACGAAGACGTCGCAGAAGACGGCGAGCTTCTCGCGCGCGACGCGCGGGATCATCTCGTCGATGACCTCGCGAACGTAGGCACCGCGCCGATCCTTGTACTCGGGCGGCACGGCGTGGGCGCCGAGGAAGGTGGGCACCACCGTCACGGGGTGCTCCCGCCCGCCGCGGGCCAACGCCTTGAGGCTCTTGATCTCGGCCTTCGTGGAGAGTCCGTAGCCGCTCTTCGCCTCGGCGGTCGTCGTGCCGTGGAGGAGCATCCGGTCGAGGCGCTTGCGGACCCCGGCCGCGAGCACGTCGAGGGGCGTGTCCCGGAGGTGCGCGGCCGAGGCGTGGATGCCGCCGCCCGCCGCGAAGATCTCCTCGTACGTGGCGCCGCGACAGCGCAGCGCGAACTCCTGCTCCCGCATGTGGGCGAAGACGGGGTGCGTGTGGGCGTCGACCAGCCCGGGGAGGATCGTGCGCCCGCGACAGAGGATGCGTCGCCACGCCCGGTACTTGCGTGCCAGCTCGAGGGAGGGTCCGACCTCGACGATCTTCCCGCGGTGGACGGCGACACCGGCCTGGGGGAGGACGCCGAGGTCGTTCATCGCCTCGACGCCCGCCTTCGGTCCCGTCCCGCCGTCGAGCGTCACGACCTCGGACGCGCCGAGGAGGAGCAGGTCGACGGTGCGCGTGGATCGCGGCACGAGGCTAGGCGCCCGACCCGTTCGCGCCGAGCATGGGCATCTGGATGCCGTTCGCCCGCGCGAAGACCTGCGCCTCCTCGTAGCCGGCGTCCGCGTGACGCACCACGCCCGTACCGGGATCGGCCGTCAGCACGCGTTCGAGGCGCCGCGCAGCCGCCTCCGTGCCGTCGGCGACGATCACCAGGCCGGCGTGGATGCTGTTTCCGATGCCGACCCCGCCGCCGTGGTGCAGGGAAACCCAGGTCGCGCCGGCGGCCGTGTTCACGAGGGCGTTGAGGAGCGGCCAGTCGGCGATCGCGTCGGACCCGTCCCGCATGGCCTCCGTCTCGCGGTGGGGACTGGCCACGGAGCCCGCGTCCAGGTGGTCGCGGCCGATCACGATCGGCGCCGAGATCTCGCCCCGGGCGACGAGCTCGTTCATGGCGACGCCGAACTTCGCGCGCTCGCCGTATCCCAGCCAGCAGATGCGGGAGGGCAGTCCCTGGAACTGGACCTTCTCGCGGGCGAGCCGGATCCAGTTCGCCAGGGTCTCGTCCTCGGGGAACAGCTCGAGGACCAGCGCGTCCGTGCGGTAGATGTCCTCGGGGTCGCCGGAGAGCGCCACCCAGCGGAACGGACCCTTGCCCTGGCAGAAGAGCGGGCGGATGTAGGCGGGCACGAACCCCTCGATGTCGAAGGCGTTCTCCGCGCCACCCTCGGTGGCGCCGCCGCGGAGGTTGTTGCCGTAGTCGAAGACGACGGAGCCGTCCTCCTGCAGGGCCAGCATCAGCTCGACGTGGTGCTTCATCGTGGCCAGCGACCGGCGCTCGTACTCCGCGGGGTCGTCGGCCCGGAGCGCGAGGGCGGACGCGAGCGAGAGGCCCTCGGGCACGTATCCGTTCAGCGGGTCGTGCGCGCTCGTCTGGTCCGTCACCATGCAGGGCGCGATCTTGTGGCGGCGGATGGCCTCCAGGAGATCCACCGCGTTCGCCTGCACCCCGATCGAGATCGCCTCGCCGCGCGAGACGGCGTTCATCGCGAGATCGATGGCTTCGTCGAGGTCGTCCACGCGCCGGTCGAGGTAGCCCGTCTCCAGGCGCTTGTCGATGCGCGAGCCGTCCACGTCGGCGCCGAGGAAGGTCGCGCCCGCCATCGTCGCGGCCAGCGGCTGCGC
>JAUXCH010000348.1 GCA_030618975.1 Planctomycetia bacterium | reverse complement strand
TTGGCCCGTTGGGTACTGTCGGAGACGACCCCGTCGCCGAACGCTCCGTCGGAGACGGTGAGCCAGGCGCGGTCGTGCCTCCAGGTCTTTCGCGCCTGGATGGCGTGGGGGGTGCCGATGGCGAAGACGCTGTCGTTGGCGGAGAAACCCATGGACCCGTTCCGGGACAGCGACGCCGGCCTCACGCTGCTCATGACGCCGGACAAGCTCTTCGTGGTCGCCTTCTCCGACTGGGATCCCTGGGAGCTGGTGGACGGCCGGGCGGCGGTCTGGGAGCTCCAGGACGTGGCCGCCTCCGCGGATCCCTGACCGCCGAGCTCGACGAGACTCGGTGGGGGAGGGCTGCGCGGTCAGGCCGGATGGACGCCCGATGCGAGGTAGGCGGCCAGCGCGTCCCCTCTGAGGCCCGCGATGCCGAGGACCGAGAGGATGTCGCCGTTCTTCTCGAAGTAGTCGATCCCCGACAGCGCGCCACCCATGCGGACGAAGGCCTCGGACACGGGGGTCTCGACGCCGAGTACCGCCCCGAGCTTCGTGTAGAGAACGAGGCCGAGGCCCATGTCCTCGTGGACGTAGCGGTGGTCCAGGGTGTTCGGGGCGCGGAACGTCGAGAAGCCCGGTCCGTCGCGGTAGCAGGCGAGGTACTCGGTGCTCGCCGCATAGCCCTGCTCGACGGACGTCACGGGGTCGGGCTGGGAGGGATAGCCGAGTGCCGTGAGGATCGCCATCCGCTCGAGGTCGAGTTTCTCGATGAGCTCGGCCACGCTGGGGGAGACGCAGTCGGCGTAGAAGAAGATCTTCTCGCCCTCCCGCTCGAAACGTGCGCCGTTGAGCAGCGTGATGGGGGGGTGGATCACGGGATTCGCATTGTTGAGCCCCGCCTCGAGGACCGTGGACGCGCGCACGAGGCCCGGGAACACCGGTTCGAGCTCCGGCCCCACCTCTTCGATGGCCGCCGACGGCATCGTGCCGTAGAGCACGCGGCCCGCTTTGACCGGGCAGTCGACGACCCCGTCCTTGGCGCGGCAACCGTAGGTCAGGGTGGCGAACTCGACGAGGACGGGCATGGACTCGAGCCCCGCCTCCCGGAATACCCGCGCGAACTTCAGGGCACCGCCCGTCGAGCCGGGATTCAGGACGATCCACTGGTCCGGCGTCACGAGGGGGGCGAGTTCGCGCGCCGCGCGCTCGTGCGCCAGCGCCTGGGTGGCCACCATGATCACGTCCGCACCGGTCACGGCTGCGGCGAGGTCGGTGGTGACGGCTTCGAGCGTTGCCTCCCCTTCGACCGCACCGTGGATCGTGAGATGCTTCGTATCGCGAATGGAGTCCAGATTCGCTGCGAACTCGGGGAACTCGTAGAGGCGCACGGTCCGTCCCTGCAGCGCGAGGTCCACAGCGGATGCCTGCCCTCCGTTCCCTCCACCCACGATGGCATAGACGAGCTGACCCATGAACGTCCCTCCCTGGCGCGAAGGCGTATCGTAGCAGTCCGCGGGAGAAACCGTCCCCGCGGAACCCCGGCAGGCCAGGTCACACGTGGGCGCCCCCCGCTCGGTCGAGACGGCGCTACTCCGACTTCTCCAGGACGACGACGCTCGGGCCCGGGACACGGAACGTGGCCTTCGCCTCCCCGCACCGGACGTGATACGTGCCTGCCGGCAGGCCGTCGAAGACCGCCTCGCCGTCGGCCGCCGTGGCGTGTTTCTGGAAGCGGGATCCCAGCCCTTCCTGGGCCCGTCGGAGCCACGCGGTCCCGTCTACGCCCCGCACGGTGACCGTGTAGAGCGTGGGTAGGGACAGGGTCAGCCGGTTCTTGCCGGACTCGAGCGCGAGCGGCTGGGCGTGGACCCACGCCATGAAATGCCGCTCTCCGATCCGAAGCTGGATCTCGTACGCGCCGGGCTGGAGACCGTCCAGGAACGCCTTGCCCTTGGCGTCGCAGACCGTGTCGGCCACGTGATGGTGACCCTGCACGAGCTTTACGCGCACGCGGCTCTCGTAGTCCGTCCCCGCCGCGTTCTCGACGAGGACCTCGAGGCTCGCGGGGAGCTGGAAGTCGAGGTCGATCGTGCTCACGCTTCCGGGTTCGTACTCGACGCGCTGCGTCCCGAACCCGCCCGCCTGTGCGGAGACCCACCACGTTCCGCCCGGCCGCTTGCCCCACGGGTTCACATGGTGCAGCACCTGGTACTCGCCGTCCCCGCGGTTCACGAGCGGGGAGGATCCGGAGGAGCTCGCGTTCTCCGCGAAGTACCCGGTCGAGATCCGCGCGTCCGGGAGTCCCCGGCCGTCCGGGCCGCGCACGCGCACGAGCACGTACTCGTCCTTGTCGAGAGGGGGCACGGGAAGCACGTGCTCCGTCACGCCGGGCCCGACCTCGACCACGTCGATCACGTCGAACTCCCGTTCGCGCCCGCGCGTGTAGCCGACGGCGTACGTGCCGGCCTGGAGGTTCGCGTGGGTCGCTTCCCACGCCTCCAAGCCTCGCCGGCGGACGTCCGACGACTCCCCGCGGGAACGGAGCACGGCGGGCTGGGGCGCGGTGGGGGAGGCGATCCGCAGGACGAAGACCCGACCGCCCGCCTCTTCGCCCACGGGGAAACGCACCGTGACCTGGAGCGTCGGCCGGGCCTCGAGGTCGACGCGTACCGCGCGCGTCTCGCCCGCGCGGATCTCGACCGAGAGCGGGCCGGCCTGGAACTCCTCCTGCTCGCCCGACGTGACCGACAGCTGGTAGGTGCCGGGCTGGGCTTCGATCGTCGGACGCTCGGGTGCCCACCATCCGCCGCTCGACCCACCCGCGCTCGAGAGCATCGTCGAGGCGCTCTTCGGCTGCGTCCCGTCCGGCAGGTAGACCGCGAGCGTGAGTCCGCTGATCGCGGTCGCGACGAAATCGACACGGGCTCCGGGCGTGGCCGTCCTCGGCACCGTCGGGTCCCGGTCCCGGATGCGCCACCCCTCGAGCCAGGCCGAGATCTGGTGTTCGCGGTCCTTCAAACCTGCGAGCCGGAAGTGCCCGGCCTCGTCGCTCGTCGTCGTGACCTTGTTGGCCCTCCTCCACAACGTGCTCTCGACGCTCCACCGGAGGCGGTAGAGCAGCGCTTCGTCGGGGTCGTCGGGCTGTTGGTAGCGCGGTCCTGCGCGCTTCGGGTTCGCCGAGATCTCGACCCCCGCGAGCGGTTCGCCGGTCGCCGTGACGACGGTTCCGGCGATCTCTCCGTCGCCGCGCTCCGGTCGCGGCTCGGGAAATGTCGCGACGGCGGCCCGCAGCGCCAGGAGCGTCTCGTCCGTCGTGAGCTCGGGCCGTGCCGTCCCCAGGCGGATCGGCGCCTCGGGCTCCGCGAGGTCGCCTCGCACCTCCAAGCCGTCCAGGTCGGGCTCGATCCGCACCGGCGTGCTTCCACCCGAGCCGAGGACGTAGCCCGCGCCGAACGCCGCGCCGACCGCGACCAGGACGACGAGCACCAGGCCCTTGTTCACACGCGCCTCCCGGAGAATCGACCCCAGCGTACCCGGCCGTCCGAGATCGAAGTCTTGAAGGGCAGCCAGGCCGCGAGGGTCACCCTCGTGCTCGAGGGCCCGCGGTAGAGCGCGAAGACCGCCACGGTGCTGATGGCCGGTCGAGGATGCACACAAATCGTGCTACACTCAATGTGTGCAATCTGGCTGTGCTCAGTCCTCTCTCCCATGGAGCCGTCGGTCATGACCCGGAACGTCACGCTGAGGATGCGGGAGGATCTGCTCACCGAGCTCCGCCATCGGGCGGTCGATGCTCGGATGTCGTTGTCCGCGTGGATCACGTCCGTGCTCGAAGATCGCCTCCAGCGCGACAGGGATTTCGAACGGGCGCGCAGGCGTGCCCTGAAACGGCTGGAGGTGGGCTTCCGGCTGGGTGGCGAGCCCGCCGCCAGGGAGGACCTCCATGCCCGCTGACGTGTTCGTGGACACGAACATCCTGGTCTATGCACACGACGTGGACGCGGGAGTGAAACACGAGAAGGCGAGGGACCTCGTCGCGGAGGCGTGGCGTGGATCGCCACTGCCCTGGCTGAGTATCCAGGTGCTCCAGGAACTTCTCGTCACGTTGCGCCGCAGGAATGTCGGTTCGAGGGAGGCCAGGCAGACGGCCGAGGACTACATGCAGTGGCGGGTGGTCGAGAACACGCTCTCGCTGTTCGTCGCTGGACTCGACGAGATGGCTCGGTGGCAGGTCTCTCTCTGGGATGCCATGATTCTCGCCGCGGCCCGTCGTGGAGGCGCCACGGTCCTGTGGAGCGAAGACATGAGCGACGGCCAGGACTATGGCGGCGTGCAGGTGGTGAACCCGCTCGAGTAGGGAGGAGGGGGGCCCGGCCAGTTCGCTCGTCCACCCGGGGGATCAGAGATCGCAGAACGGCAGCGCGACGATGCCGTCACCCAGCGGGACGCGGACGCTCCCGGGGTGGATCACGAACGCCCGCGTGATTCGGTCACCCAGCACGTCGCGGAGCTTGCGCAGGCCCATCGCCATTCTCGCGTTGGGCGTAGCCGACGCCTTGACCTCGATCGCGATCAGGCCATCGGCGCACTGCACCAGGAAATCGACCTCGTCGCCCGTTGACGTCCGCCAGAAGTAGATCCGAGGTCGCTCGCCTCGATGGGCCAACGTTCGTGTGATTTCGTCGAGGACGGCCGTCTCGACGAGTGGTCCGGCAAGAGGTCCCTTGGCCGCGAGGTCGGCATTGCCGCTCGCCAGTAGGTGCGCCAGGACGCCGGTGTCCGTCCAGTACACCTTGGGACGCTTGACGAGTCGCTTGCCCAGATTGCCGTGCCAGGGTCGGACGACCGCAACCTGCCATGTGGCTTCGAGCACGGACAGCCACGCCTTCGCGGTGTTGACGGCGATGCCCAGGTCGCGCGCGACGTCGGAGAGGTTGAGCAGAGCTCCGCTCCGGGCGGCGAGGACTTCCATGAAGGCGCGGAAGAGCGTGAGGTCGCCGACGCTTCGGAGAGACCGGACATCGCGTTCCAGATAGGTCTGCTGATACGAGGCGTGCCAGAGAGCGGCGTCACGATTCGGCTCGGCCACGAGCTCGGGGTACCCCCCGCGAACCACGGTTCGCCAGAAGTGCGCGAGCGGCAGGGGTTCGCGTCTCGCCAGGCGGTTCAACTCCCACGGCAGCCTCGAGCGGCTGCGGCGGCCTTCCTCACGCCGGGACAGGGGGAGCAGCGTCAGAACTGCGGTGCGTCCGGCCAGTGTCTGCCCGACCTGCTCGTTGAGCAGGAGGTTCTGCGAACCCGTCAGCAGCCACTGGCCGCGCGCCGCCCGATCGTCGTCGATCCTCCCCTGGAGATAGGAGAGGAGCTCCGGTGCCCGCTGGATCTCGTCCAGGATCAGTGGGGGAGGGTTGAGCTCCAGGAAGCCGACGGGATCCGCACGCGCTGCCTCGCGGATGTCGGGGCGCTCGAGCGACACGTAGCCCGCACGACGCCCGAAGACACGCCGGAGCAGTGTCGTCTTTCCCGACTGGCGGGGGCCCATGACCAACACCGCAGGAAATTCTCGTGCCGCGCGGCGCAGCACGGGTTCGAGAGAACGGGGGATGTAGGCGGGCGCTGTCGGCATGCGTGCAAATTTGCATTTGGAATGCAAGATTGCAGGACCCCGCCCACGAACAGGGGGCGAGGAGAGCCGTCCCCCCGCTGCGCCGCGTGCCTCAGGACTACGGCATGCCTCAGGACTGCAGGGGATCGGCCACACGGCCCACGAAGAGGAGGCTCCCCGTCTTCCGGTGACGGATGAGGAAGAGGAAGGGCCGGTCGGCCGTGAACGCCGGCGGCTCCGTGCGCACGGGCGCCGCGGTGGGGGTGATGATCACGGCCGTCGCGGCGGCCGCTTCCGTG
>JAUXCH010000972.1 GCA_030618975.1 Planctomycetia bacterium | reverse complement strand
GGGGCGACACGGCCGTCGATGCGGCGCGCGTGGCGCGCCGCATGGGAGCGGACGTGACGATCGTCTACCGCCGCACGCGCCACGAGATGCCGGCGATCGACGAGGAGGTGGTCGGCGCGGAGGAGGAGCATGTGGCGATGCACTTCCTCGCCGCCCCCGCCGAGATCCTCACCGAGAACGGCCGTGCCGTCTCGATGCGCTGTCAGCAGATGGAGCTCGGCGAGCCGGACGACTCCGGACGCAGGCGGCCGGTCCCCATCGAGGGAGAACAGTTCGTCCTGGACGCCGACACGATCATCGCCGCGATCAGCCAGGAGCCCGAGTTCGACGGCCTCGAGGAGCTCAAGGCCGGCCCGCGGGACTGGATCAAGACCGACGCCGGCGGGAGCACGAACCTCGACGGCGTGTACGCGGGCGGCGACGACATCGAGCTGGGTCTCGTGACGATCGCGATCGCCCAGGGCCGCCTGGCGGCGGAGACGATCCACAATCGGCTGCGCGGCATCGAGAAGAAGGAAGAACCGGCACCGAAGATCATCACGCCCGAGAAGATGGCTCTCGGCTACTACGAGAAACTGCTTCGGGCGGAGTGCAGCGCGCTGGGCGTCGAGGAGCGGCTCGGGAGCAACGACGAGATCGAGAGCGGGCTCACCGAGGACCAGGCGGTCCAGGAGGCCCTGCGCTGCATGAGTTGCGGCTCGTGCTTCGACTGCGGCACGTGCTGGAGCTACTGCCAGGAGGGGGCGATCGTCAAGCCCGTCATACCCGGCGAACCCTATAGGTTGAAACTGGATCTGTGCAAGGGCTGTGACAAGTGCGCAGAGAACTGTCCCTGCGGCTACATCGAGATGTACGACCCGACGGCGCCGGCAGGTTAGGCGCGCAAGTTCCACAACGTACGAATAGACGTCAGAAGGAGACACGCATGTCCGAGTTCACGATGGAGATCGATGGCGTCTCCCTTCCCCTCGACGAGGACGGCTTCCTCCAGGAGCCGGATCTCTGGAACGAGAAGGTCGCACAGGCCTTCGCCGCGCCGGAGGGAATCGAAGGCGAGCTCACCGAAGAGCACTGGAACGTGATCAACTACCTTCGCGAGTACTACCTGAAGAACCAGATCGCGCCCATGATCCGCCGTCTCTGCAAGGAGACCGGCTGCAACATCAAGAAGATCTACGAACTGTTCCCGAGCGGCCCGGCCAAGGGCGCCTGCAAGCTCGCCGGCCTTCCCAAGCCGACGGGTTGCGTCTAGGTCCCGTCGCGGCAGAGGCAGATGGATCGAGCGGCGTCCAGGAACGCTGACCGACACAGGGAGCGCACGCTCCCTGTGAACCTGCTCGTCAAGGGCAGGCTCTGCCTCGTCGTCGGTGCCGGAAACGTGGCCCACCGCAAGGTGAGGAATCTCCTCGCGCACGGTGCCCGGGTGGTCCTGGTGGCCCCGGACGCCGTGCCGGGGCTCAGGGAACTCGCTGCGAGCGGGTCCGTGGTCATCCGGGAAGGTCGCTACGAACGCTCGCTCCTCGAGGAGCTCGGGCCGTTCCTCGTCTATGCCGCCACGGACGACGACGACGAGAACCGGCGGATCGTGCACGACGCGACGGAGGCGGGACGGCTCGCCTCGTCCGCTTCCTGCTGGGAGGAGGGTGATTTCATCTCCCCCTCCGTGATCCGCTGGGGGCGCGGCCAGGTGAGCATCACCACCGAAGGGGCGTCGTGCCGGCAGGCAAGTCGGAGGCCAAGCGGTCTTAGGAAG
>JAUXCH010000954.1 GCA_030618975.1 Planctomycetia bacterium | reverse complement strand
TGGCACCCTCCGAGGGTCACTGTCCCTTGCATGGTGCCTGGCACCGTACGAGGGAGTATCGTCGGCGCATGGCGAAACGTGGACTGCGGACGGACGAGGGCGGCAGGTGCCGCTGCGGGTGGGGTTCTGGCGACCCGCTCTACCAGGCCTACCACGACCGCGAGTGGGGTCGTCCCGTCGCGGACGACCGGCGGCTCTTCGAGAAGATCTGCCTCGAGGGGTTCCAGTCGGGGCTCTCGTGGCTCACGATCCTGAGGAAGCGCGAGGCCTTCCGCCGCGCCTTCCTGGACTTCGACCCCGTGCGCGTGGCGCGTTTCAACACGCGGAGCGTCGATCGGCTCCTGAAGGACGCGAGCATCGTTCGCCACCGGGGCAAGATCGAGGCGACGCTCGGCAACGCGAAGCGTACGCTCGAGGTGGCGGAGGAGTTCGGCTCGTTCGCCGCGTACGTGTGGCGGTGGGAGCCGCCGGCGTCGGAGCGCCCGAAGCGCATGACGCACGCGGCACTGCTTGGGATGGGGAAGACCCCCGCGTCGCTCCGCTTCGCCCAGGATCTCGAGCGTCGGGGCTTCACGTACGTGGGCGGCACCACGGTCTACGCGTTCATGCAGGCGATGGGCCTCGTGAACGACCACCTCGAGGGGTGCTTCGTCCGCGAGACGGTCGCGGCGGAGCGGGCGCGCTTCCGGCCGCCGGGGTAGAACGACGCCATGCGCAAAGCCGTTCTGCTCCTGCTGACTCCCATGTTCCTCCTCGCCGTCTGCGTGCCGACTTCCGCCCGGGACGAGCCGCGACTGCCCCGCTGGAAGAAAGGCGTGCAGGAGGGCAAGGTCGAGATCGACGGGCACGAGGAGGGCTGGGTCGCCCTCGTGCCCAAGGGCTACACGACGAAGAAGACGTGGCCCGTCGTGCTCCTGCTGCACGGCAACGGCGGCCACGCGAAGTCGTTCCTCCACGTGGTGAAGCCCCTCGCGGGCAAGAGGCCGCCGCTCCTGATCAGCCTCGAGCGCTGCGACAACAACCAGGACGCGATCGGCTACGCGCCGAAGTACCTCGAGGCGCTGAAGAAGGTCTTCTCCCTCGACGAGTCCAACGTCTTCGCGCTCGGCTTCTCCGGCGGCGGCTTCCGCCTGTGGGACGACATCGTCTGCAAGGCCGAGCCCCTGGAGAAGTTCAAGGGCGTGATCCTCGTCGGCAGCGCGAAACAGAGCTTCGACCCGCCGGAGAAGCCGGAGAAGGCGTCCACCGTGATCCTCGTGGGCGACCCCGCCGACTCGAACTTCAAGTCGCGCGAGGAGGCCGAGAGGGTCCTGAAGGAGAAGGGCTACGAGGTGATCGTGCACGAGCACGCGCAAGGTCACTCGATGGCGCGGAAGCCTCTCAAGGAGGTCTTCGAGTGGATCGCGGAGCAGATCAAGGCGAGCCGCAAACGCACGCGACGCCGCTGAGGGCGCTTCACTCGGGCTCGTCGACCAGGTTCCCCTCGAACTTGCCGCGGTCGTACATCCCGTCCCAACCGGCGAAGACGCCTCGGAAGGCGAAGGTCGCCCCCTCCTTCAGCTGGTCGGCGTAGGCGTTTCGCGCCGCCGGCAGGCAGACGGCGACCGGGAGATCCGCCTCCGGGATCTTGCCCGCAACGGTCCGCCCTCCGCGGTAGTCGGCCGAGATGCCGAAGGTACCGCTCCACTGCACGCGGTCGACGAGCACCGTGAAGTGCACGATCTGGTCCTTCAACGGCTCGAGGACCGCGTCGCGCCCTCCGCCGAGGCCCGACTCGGCCGCGGCGCTCCTCAGAATCGTCGCGAGCGAATCGACGTCGGACATGTCCACGGCCGCCACGGACGGAGGCTCCGGCTCG
>JAUXCH010000047.1 GCA_030618975.1 Planctomycetia bacterium | reverse complement strand
TCCTCGGTACCGTCCTCGGCGAGCACGAGGACGCACGGGGAAAGGTCCTCGCCGCACTCGATCAGGTCGCCACGACTTCGCAGTTGCTGGACCTGGGACGGCTGCTGGTGGAGATGCTCCAACTCTCCGTGCTGGGACTCGATCTCTCCGATGCGCTCTCCACGATCCACGACCTCGGCGTATCCAACGTTCCCCGTCCCCCGCTCATCGACCTCGCTTTGCGCATCGCGCGTATCTCGCTACGCCGGGACCTGAAGGAGGTGGATGCCGGCGAGCTCGAGCGTGCGGCAGCCTTGGCCCGCGATCCGCGCCTCGGGTGGCACCAGGCCACGATGGGGGCGGTGGCGAGCCTGCTGTCCGCCCAGGCCAACCTGCTCGGCGGCGAGCGCGACGCAGCAGCGTCCCTCCTGCTCGAGGCCCGCCAGCGCGCGCAGCACCTGCAGCACGTGTGGTTGGAGCTGCGGGCGCTCCAGATCGGACGCGACGCCAACCTCGACGTGGACCCCGTCCGCGTCCGCGTGCTCGCCGACCTGCTGCGAGACCACAACCCCGCCGACCCCGCACGCACCGCGCACGTGGTCGCATCGTGGACCTCGGGCATGCCGCGGGCGTAGACGCCGGGGCGACTCCCTTCGCCCCCGTGCCGTGTTCGCCCCGTCTACTGGCCGGACGGGAAGCTCTCGAGATCCTGGGCGATGGTGTGCCAGTGCCCTGGTCTCTGGGCTGGGTCGGCCGGGATGTTCTCCGCAGAGGTCTTCTTCCAGATCTGTTTCAACTCGTCGCACGCCAGGGGGGTCTTCAGTTCGCAGACGTGCTTGCCCTTCTTGTTCCGCAGGTCGGGCAACCTGCAGACGTCGACCCGTTCGTGGATGATCTGCAGATCGGCGGGATCCATGTCCCCCGCCGCAGCGTCCGCCCGAGCGGCGATCTCGTCGAGCATCTCCCGTGCCATGGGCGGGCCGCAAAATTCCGGCCAGTTGCAGTGGTTCTCCTTCGGAACATCCACGGGCGGTGCCTCGTCCGGCAGTGCCTCGTCCCGCGGCGTTTCGGGCGTCGGAGCCCCTGTCGGCTCGTCGCCACATGCAACCAGCAGGACGAGCGCCAGGAGGACGGGCAGTCCCAGGATCCACCGTTGCTTCATCATCTCGATCTCCTTCGCGCGTTCGTTGCCACGTGTTTGCACAGATGCACGCGTCCGCCGCATCGTTCCGGTTCCGTACCTGTTCCGGTCATGTCCCGGAGGGAAAGCTCTCGAGGTCCTGGGCGATGGTGCACCAGTGCGCGCGTCGGTTCGCAGGGTTGGTCGGGAGGTTCACGGGGTCGGTCCTCTTCCAGATACCCCTCAGCTCATCCGCCGGCACAGGTTTCGTCAGAGCACAGATCTGCTTGTTCGCTGCGTTCCTCAGGTAGGGGTTCTTGCAGACGTGGGCCCGGTCGAGGATGTGCAACAGGACGAACGGATCGATCAGCAGCGGCGGCGGCTGCTGCGCGTCGGCCAGCACCCTCGTCACGATGTCATCGAGCATCTCGCCTGCGTGCGTCGGGCTACCGTGGTGCGGCCAGTTGCAGGGATTCTCCGGCATGCTGTTTCCCTCCCTTCGAGGGCACCGAGTCTAGGTACCGGAGCGCTCGAAGTCACGGAGTTCTGGCGATTGCACGCTCGTAGGCACCTGTCTTGCCTGACTTCCGGCCGGGTCCGACTCCTCCAGAATGCCGGCAGCCCACCTTGAAGCACGCGTTGCCTTTCCAGATCCTCCTGCTTCTCGGCGGGGGAACCGTCGCTACCTGGATGACGTACTGGACGGTACGGGCAGCCGGCCGCCGTCCGGCGATCTGCCCGTTCCCCGGGAATGAGCTTTCCGCTACACTGGGCGTGTTCGCTCGGCGGTGGCGCTGGATGCGAGCGGGCTGCATCTCCGGCGGCCCGGGGATGACGCGCGGCGAGACGATAGGGGTATGTGCTGTGGAGGAACCTCGATTCCTCTCCGAAGAAGACTGGCGGGAGCTGCTGAGCGAGACCCGCAATCGGCAGGTGATCCCGATCGTCGGTTCGGGGCTCGTGACGACTCCCGATCCCGCTTCGGGTGAGCCGATTCCCCTCAATCGGCTCCTGGCCACCCAGCTCGCGGAGCGCTTGGGCGTCGACCCGCCTGAGCTACCCGCCGACAGCATGCCGCGTCTCCCCCTGAACCAGGTCGCGTGCCAGTACCTCCGCAAGGGCAAATCGCGAAAGGCCATCTACCGCGAAGTTTCCGACGTCCTCGACAAGCTCGAGGTCGACATCCCTCCCGCGCTGATCGAGCTCGCCTCCATCACCGACTTCGACCTGTTCATGGCCGGCACCATAGACCCCCTGCTCGCGAGGGCCCTCGAACAGGCGCGCCCCGGCTTCCAGCGAAGCGAGCAGGTGCTCGCCTACGACGCGAAGACCCCCGTCGACATCCCCGAGCAGATCGGGGACACGCTCGTCTACCACATCGTGGGTAGCCGGCAGACGTACCCCTACTTCGCCGTATGGGAAGAGGACTACCTGGAGTTCCTCTACTGCCTCGCAGTGCATCGCGGGGCTCTCAAGCGGCTCTTCTCGCTGCTCAAGGCGAGGTACCTGCTGTTCCTGGGGTCGCCCTTCAACGACTGGGTGGTTCGGTTCTTCCTCTTCATCGTGAAGGGCGGGCGATTCAGCGACGCACGCCGGGACGACATCGGAGCCTACCTGGCCGACTTGGAGAGCAACCTCGGAGCCCCGCTCATCTTCTTCTTCGACAAGGTCGTCGGGACGACCCGCATCATCCAGGGCTGTCCCTGCAAGTTCGTAAGCGAGTTCTACCGCCGGTGGAGCGAGGAACATCCGGATGGGACACGCGACGAGGACCTGCTCCGGCAGATGCCCGACGAGATTCCGCGCCAGGCCGTCTTCGTCTCCTACTCCCACGACGACCGGGCGGCGGCGCTGGAGCTGGTCCGCGGGCTGCGGACGGCGGGTGTCCCCGTCTGGATGGACAAGCAGCGGCTCCAGGCCGGGGAGAACTACAACCGGAGCATCCAATACGCCGTGAAGCAGGGCTGCAGCTTCTTCATCTCGCTCATCTCCGAAGCGACCGAGAGCGACACCACCCGCTACGTGCACGAGGAGCGGCGCTGGGCCGCGGACAACCACGTCGATGGTTTCGTCTTCTACATCCCTGTCATCATCGACGACACCGACCTGCCCCAGAGCGAGCCACCGCAGTTCTCCACGATCCACTGCGAACGGTTGCCGAAAGGCAGGGTCAGTCCCGCCTTCGTGAAGCGGCTGAAGGGACTCGTGGAGGAGTACCGGATCTCGAAGAGGCCCCGGGCCTAGGAGGAGCGCCGTGCCCGAACTCGCCCCCGCGACCGACGAGCGCGTTGGACGCGGCCCCCCGGTGGACCCGGATCACCCCTGGCTCGGGCTGCGACCGTTCACCGAGGAGAACCAGCACTACTTCTTCGGCCGGTCCCGGGAGATCCGGGAGATCTTCGTCAGGATCCGCGACAACTCGCTGACGGTTCTCTACGGTCAGTCGGGGATCGGGAAGACGTCCTTGCTGCGCGCGGGCGCCATCCCGAAGCTCCGCGTAGAAGGTTTCCGTCCCGTACACGTCCTTCTCGACTTCGAGCCGGAAGCTCACCCGCTGTTGGATCAGGTCCGGCGGGCGCTGGCCCGGGCTTGCGAAACACCCGAGAAGGACGCGGACGCGCTCCTCCGTGAGTGGTCTCCGCTCGCGAGTCTCTGGCAGATCTTCACCCACGAAAGCCTGCGCCCGGTGGAGGTCTTCGAACGCCCGCCCGTGCTCATCTTCGACCAGTTCGAGGAGGTCCTCCGCCTCGACGACGGAGAGGGGGAAGGGACGCCGCCCGCTGCGAGTCGGAGAGCCGAGCTCCCGGAGTTCTTCGCCCAGATCGGGGATCTGATCGAGAACCGCGCCCCCACGGCGCTCCTGAAGTCCTTCCGGGACGACCCGGGCGCGGCCATGGACTACGACTTCGGGCCGACCCCGGCGCGCATCGTCATCGCGCTCCGCGAGGAATACCTCGCGCACCTCGAGGAGGGGCGGGGCGTCGTCCCTTCGCTCATGGGCAACCGACTCCGGCTCCGCCTCCTGAACGGTCCCTCGGCGCTGGAGGCGGTCGTTCGCCCGGGCCGCATGCAGGGGCGGAACCTCGTGAGCGACGAGGTGGGAGCAAAGATCGTCCGTTTCGTCGCCGAGAAGGGCGACGAGACGCCTCTCGAGGAGATCGAGGCGGTTCCCCCGTTGCTCAGCCTCCTCTGCGAGCGGCTGAATCACGCAAGATCGCGCCAGGATCCCGTCCCCGTGCAGATCACGGACGATCTCGTGGAAGCGCACGGGCGCGACATCCTCCAGAGCTTCTACGACGAGAGCTTCTCCGCCGAGGCCCTGCCGGACTGCTCTCCCGAGGAACGACGCGCCGTACGGCGGTTCGTCGAGGACTACCTCGTCACGCGGAAGGGCCATCGCAATGCCGTCGCGCACGAGGACGCCTTCGAAGAGCTGGCCACCTCGGGAGTGAAGCGTCCCGACGCGGCGCTGGGCGCCCTGATCGTCCGGCGCCTCCTCACCACCGAGCAACGCGGCGGCACGCAGCGGCTCGAGATCACCCACGACGTCGTGGCCCCACTCGTCGTGCGCTCGCGGGACGCGCGCAGGAGTCGCGAGGCGCGCGAGGCAGTCGAACGAAAGCGCCGCGAGGTGGAAGCCGCGGCAGCTGCGCGGTCTTGGCGAAGACTCCGCCGCATCCTGACGTACGCCGGCGCCTTGCTCGCTGCGGTTGCGTGTGCCGGATTCGTTCTCGCGTTGGTGGCCCGCGACAAGGCCGAGGAAGCCGAGACAGAGGCCAAGCACTCGCACGGCGTCGCACTGGTCGAGCGGGCAATGCTCGAGCAGGCTGTTGGCGACCGCCTTGTTGCCTGCGTCCTGGCGGCTCGGGCCATCGGCTTCGAGGGCTACGGACGACAGTCGCCCCGATTCCAGAGCCTCAAGGAGAAGAACCCCGTCCTCCTGGATCGCGAGGATCCCGCCCCATGGAAGAAGGCAGAGCGGGTCCTCTCCTACGCCCCCCTCCTCGAGCTGCCCATCTCGTCGATCTCCTCTCGCACGGATGACGCCAGCCCGGTCGTCGCGCTGGCGTGGCGTCCTGACGGAAGGACCCTTGCGGTGAGCTTCGAGAACGGAGATGTAGAACTGGCGAACCCGGCTTCGGACGTACAGAGCCCCCCGCTCGAGGAGGCACCGTCTGCCGACTGCATGGCTTGGAGCCCGGACGGGAAGCAACTTGCCCTCGGCACCGCGGACGGCGGCGTCCACCTCCTGCAGGGGGACACGGGAGAGGTCGTGTCCCTGGGACGTGTCGAGGACGACAACGGCGAGAGCATCGCGCTCCTGAGCCTGTCCTGGCACCCGGACGGGGTGCTGCTCGCCGGCGTTTTAGGGGACGGCGCCATCCGGATGTGGTCCGTCGCCGGGCGTCCGGTGTTCGAGCACACAGTGGTCCCTCGAACTGGAGGTGACCACAATTTGGTCCAGAGCGTGTCCTGGTGTCCGGACGGCCGGTCGCTTGCCGGTGGCTTCTTCGACGGCGCCATCCGACTCTGGGACACTGATGTCCACGAGCAGGGGGCCCTCCCCAGGATCACGGTCAAGCGCCAGATGGAACAGGACGCTCCGACGAGTTCTCCCGTGTTGAGTCTTGCGTGGAGCCCGTGCGGCAGGACCCTCGCCAGCGGGTCCCAGGACAGCGTCGTCCGGTTGTGGAACGCCAACACGGGCAGACCTGACGGTGATGCGCTTGCCGGACATACCGACGAGGTATTGACCGTCGCCTTCAGCCCGGACGGAAGGACGCTGGCCAGCGGCTCCCGGGACCGGACGATCCGACTCTGGGAGGTCGGCAAGGGCGAGGAGCGCGCCATCCTGCACGGACACGCGGGGGCCGTTCGCAGCGTGGACTTCTGTCCGGACGGCGCCGTTCTTGCCAGCGGATCCGAGGGCGGGACCGTCCTGCTGTGGAACGTGGCGATGGGTGCCCCACGAACGCTCGACCGGGGCCACGACGAGCCCGTCCGCTCCCTGGTCTGGTCGCGGGACGGCCGGACACTCGCGAGCCTCGCCGAGCAACACTCGATCGCCCTCTGGGACGCAGCGAGCGGCGCTCTGTGTGGAGAGTTCGGCCGGTCCGAGGATGCGATCTCCGCGGTGGCCTTCAGTCCGGATGCAAGGACCCTCGCCGGCGGCTCGGTGGACGGTGCGATCCGCTTCTGGGACGTGAGCACGGGCGAGGCGCGGAAGATCACCGAGGCGGAGCCCGCCGAAGTCGTGACGATGGCTTGGAGCCCGGACGGGAAGACGCTCCACTGCGTGCACGCGAACGGGGCCCTTCGAACCTGGGATGCGACCACAACCGCCCTCGTGACGGAGCATGAGGGCCTCAAGGAGGGCCAAGCCTACAGCGCAGCCTGGAGTCCGGATGCGCGAACGGTCGCCTTGGGCATGCCGGACGGCAGCATGCGACTCCGCGACGCGGACACCGGTGGATTGACAGAGTCCGTGGAGATCGAGGACGAAGAGGGGACTCCCGAGCCCGCAACGTGTCTGGCCTGGCGCCCCAACGGCGCCGCACTCGCGTTCGGAACCTGGAGCGGCCGCGTCGAGATCTGGGAGCGGGGGATCGGCATGCGACCGCTTCTCGGCGAAAGCGTGATTTCGCGTGGAACTTCTCTTCCCCTGTCGGGTGTCGCTTGGCACCCGGGCGGCCGGACGGTCGCCGGGGCCACCGAGGATGGAGTCGTGCAGATCTGGGAGGCCGACTCGATTCGTCTCAGAGCGACCCTGCGCAGCCGCACCGGGGCCTACAGGAGTGTCCGCAGCGTCGCCTGGCGTCCGGACGGGACGACTCTTGCGTGCGGCCACGACGATGGTCGGATCCGCCTCTGGGAAGACCCTCTCCGCTCGCCGGATCTCGGCTGCTACGAGACTGGAGAGCACGCCCACAGCGGGGGGAGCGGCGGCCCATCCGTCACCCTCCGATCCAGCCCCTGCAACGTACCGGTTGCGAGTCTCGTGCGTCTACATCGCTCCTCGCTCTCACTGGATGAGCAGGAGCGCGAGGAGCTGAGGCTGTTCCTGCGGGCCGGCAACCGGCGCCGTGCCGTGGAATCCTGGCGGCGGATCGAGGGCGCGTTGCCTCCCGACGATCCGATACGAGTCGCCTACGTCCGTACGCTGTGCTCGTGGGCGTCCGAGGACGTGGAGTCGCGGGTTCTCTGGCGGGCGGTCCGCCTGGTCGAGGCGGTGCGCCGGGCGATCACCCCCGAGGTCTTGGAGGACCCCGTTACCTCGCTCGCCGCCCGGCAACTGCACAGGGTGCTTGCCGGCCTCGTCAAGTCGCCTCCCGAGGGCCTGGATGCGCGCCGCTCGACGTTCGTCGAGCACCTCAAGGCGGTCCCGGCAGCAGCTTGGTGGAAAAGCCTGGTTGGCGAGCACGGAGCCGGCCAGGACGACTAGGAACAGAACCATGGAACATCGATCGTACGGGCAGACGGGACCGCGCCGGAGGTTGACATGCGAACGGTGACGATGCTCGTACTCGCGCTCGTGATCTCGGCCGCGCCGGCGCTTGCCGGTGAGGTGTCTGGGAACATCCAACAGACTCCGCATGAGGGATCGACGCAACCCCTCCGGAGCGCGTCGATCGAGGTCTACTACCTGGTCCGGAATCCTGACGGCTCCTACCGGGACAAGGTCATTCAGAGCGGGGCGACGAGCTCGGAAGGGAAGTTCAAGCTCGACGTGAAGCGGACGGGGAGCTACCGGCTGAGGGTCCGCCTCCATCGTCGCTACGACAAGGCGAGCCGCCGGTACGTCTACCCGTCCGTGGACATCCGATCGTCCCGGGAGCCCCAGAAGTACACGCTCCACCTCAAGCAGCAGGGGGCGGGTGGAATCTGGATCCTCAACAGGTAGCGACTCTCGGCGATACCGTGTGCGCCCACGTGGGCGGCACCGACCGCCGAGGCCGGGACAGGGTCGGGAGCCCGAGGCTCGGCCCGTGCCGCAGCGGTATCGCAGGGAACTCCTGAAGCTTCTCGGCGACTGAGGCGGACGACGGACGTCTCGTCGGCTTCGTCGATGTCAACCTCCGGCGCTTCGCGGAGGGTTGCGAGACGCGCCCCGTGGGATACCTCGAGGCCTGGTACGTCGAGCCGGAATGGCGCAGGCGGGGCATCGGAGGCCGCCTTGGCGGCGCGGCAGAGACGTGGGCGATCCGGGAGGGATGCAGGGAGATGGCATCCGACTGCGTGCTCGACAACGAAGTCAGCGCCCGCGCCCACCGCGGCCTGGGCTACCACGAGGTGCACCGCGTCATCCACTTCGCGAAGCGGCTCGCTTGACGCGAAGGACGGAACCCGAGAGAGAACCCGCTTGGAAGCACTGCAACCAGCAACCTCCGATGCTGCTCGGCGACCGAGGACATCCCGTCGGGTAGGGTGTCGACCGTGGATCTCCTTCCTGCCCGAGGCTCGCACCGCTTGCTCGCGACGGTGCTCGTCGGCCTGCTGCTGCTGCTCGTCCTCGTCGGCCTCCTCGCGGTGCGACTTCTTCGGAACGCGGATCCCGAGCCGGAGGACACCGTCACCGAGACGGTGGCTGCCGAGTCGAGCGCGTCCCCGCTCCGTCCCAGGCAGGACGGCCCGCGGACCGAGGGCGACGCGGAGGTCGTCGACCCGGGCCCACCGTTCGACGAAGCCCGGTGGGGGAGCCTTCCGGACGGGACGAAGCTCCAGCGTCGACTCGCGCTCGGTTCCCTCCTGCTCCGCATTCGCTCCGAGCTCGCCGACGGCCAGGTGGATGCGAAGGCCGCTCTCCGGCTGGTCGAGAATCGCTCGCGCAAAGCGTGCCTGGACCTGGACGCGTGCGGACGCGCCGGACTCGAGGCCGACACGGAGGAGCGTGCCGCCTCCGCGCTCCTGGCCTGGCTGCTGGAGCCGCGGCGCGATCCGAACGCGCTGACCCTGCATGCGGCCGGCGAGTCGTCGGAACCGGTACTCGGGCGCGGCGCCACGCTACGGGTCTGGACATCCGGCGATCCGTTCCGCGCCTCCGACCTGGCGGCCGGGGAGGCTCTCCTGGACCGCTTGAGGCAGGTCGCGGGGGACCGGTCGCAGGACGGGTACGACGTCGTGGCGACGCCCGGCATGGGACGCGAGCTCTTTCCCCAGTCCCGCCTGTTCCGGTTCGGCGTGCCGGCAGCTGGCCTGTACGCGTCGGGCGACGACCTCTGCCTCATCCGGACGATCTATCCGCCTCGCTTCCAGCGCGTTCTCCTGAAGCACGAGCTCGTGCACGCGTGGGCGATCCGCCAGCGGGGTATCTGGCCGTCACGGTTCCTCGAGGAAGGTCTGGCCGAGTACCTGTCCCGACACCGTCCGGCCGACGTGCGGCTTCACGTGCCGCCGGAGCGCTTCGCCCACGAGTTCGCCGCGCTTCTCGCGCTCGTGAACCGTCAGCAGGCCTACGGCCTGCGCTTCCGGTCCCTCTCCTTCGATCGCTTGATGGCGCTCGAGCCGCGCGACTTCTACGCGCTCGGGCACGTGGGCTACCTGCTCGCGCAAGCCACCGTCGCGTTCGCAGGTGCCCAGGTGGTCGAGGAGGCGATCCGGTCGAGCGCGGAGTGGCCCCTCCGCTCGGTGATCTCGCCCCTCACGTGGCACGACCTCGTGACCTTCCTGGAGGTGTACGCACGAGGCGGCCGCACCGGGCAGGCGATCGTGATCGACGACCTCGGACCCGGCAGTGACGTCGACATCGAGGGCCTGAGGTGGCGCGTGGGACGAATGCAGCCACGGCGGGTCCTGCGGGCGATCGGCATCACGGTGCCCGACGGCCTCGACGAGTCCGCCCTGGCCGGCGTGCTGCGCTTGCCATCCCGGGTGAGCGCCCAGGACACGGCACGGATCCACCACGTTCTCGAGGGTCTCCTCACCGACTCGGGGGGCGACCTCCTCCTCGTCTCGGATGCGACGCCGGCGCTGAGGGAACCGTTCCGTTGGAGTACGCAGACGACGAGGGCGCTGTCCCGCCTCGTCTCCGAGCCCAAGACACTGGGAAGCCGGGCGGCGTTCGTCGAGCAGCTCGCCGTGGGGCTGGAGCGTGCGCGAGGCGGCCGCCGGCCGGTGCTTCTCGCCTGGGGAGGTGCGCTGGAGGAAGGCACGTTCCCGCTCCCCGTCCTGGACGGTCCCGTGAGCGCGTGGCGGCTCCTGATCGGCCTGGACGCGCGCGACAACCAAGAACCGTCCCTCGTCGTTTGCTGCGCTTCGTGGGACCGGGACCGCGGGCTCATGCGGTCGCGCTTGGCTGAGATCCGTGGCGTGCCGGAGGCAGAGGTGAGCGAGGCGGAGGTGGGGGACGCATTGCGCCAGATCCTGGCCCACTCCCTGAACCGCATGGAGGTTCGTCCGACCCGCGTGCTCGTCGTGGACCTGGCCGACGGGGCGAGCGACGCGCTCCTCGTCGCGGGAGTGTTCGCCGACGTGCTCGGGCCCCACGCGCCGGTGGCCCTCTGGAACCCGCAGCGGCCCCTGCGCTGACGCGGCGACGGCTCCGCCCGGAGAATCTGCGCGACAGGCGCGTCAGCGCAGGTCGATCACGCGTTCCACGATCTCGCCCTCGCGAACCTCGAGCGTCTCCTCGAGACCCGGCGGGTTTTCGTCGTCGATGACGTCGCGCCACACGACCACCTGCACGCGAAAGCGTCCCGGGCCCAGTCCCCGGACCGTTTGCTCGCGTCCCTGCTCGCCTTCTGTACGTTCGTAGGACGGGTGGTCGGGGTCGTCTCTCGTCGCCGTCACGAGCACGACCGGGTCCTCGCCGCCTGCGGGAAGCAGGACCTTTGCGCGGACTCCGCCGCCGAGGGTCAGCGGTACGGGCCGGATCGGCGGCTTCGCGAGCACCTGATCCTCGAGGAGGAGCGGCGCGTAGGAGCCGGGGTCCACCCAGACGGTCCACCGACCCGGAGGCACGGCGCCCAGCGTGGCCTCGAGGCGCTCGCCCTTCGCCGACACCGTCGCCTGGAGGACGTGATCCGGCGTGCCGACGGCCTCCCCGGCGAAGAGGAGGAAACGGAATCGGCGAGGGGACCTGACCGCGTGCTCCTTCGGCGCGAAGGTCCACACGACCGTGGACACCTCCGCGAGGTTCAACCGGATGTCGTCGCGCGGTGCGGTGACCGTCACGGTCCCGCCCTCTTCGGCCGCCGGGAGCAGTGGGTGCCACACGTGAAGCGCGCGGACCTCTCCCGCCAGAGTGCGCAGCTCGAACGAGCCGTCCGCGCGAACGCGGGCCGCGTCTGCGGGGTCCGTGCCCGGCTCCGCGCCGAGGCGAACCCGTGCGAGCGCAAGATCGGTCCCGGCGGGGGCGACCACCCGTCCACGCAGGGCGACCACCTTCGAGAGGTCGAGTTCGAGCGTCGCGCGGGCGCCCGAGGCGACGTCGATCTCCCCGGTCTCGAGGCCCGAGAGCCAATCCAGCACCTTGTAGGTGCCGGCCGGCAGACGTTCCGAGACGCTGACGTCGAGTTCCGCGCTCGAGCTCGTACGTCCCATGCTGCGGCGCCCACCGGCCGGGCCCCAGGTGCGGGTGCTCGCGTCGAGGCGCCGGAAACTCGTGCGGTATCGGCCATCGGCAGGCGGATGGACGCGCAACTCGATCTCCGCGCTGGCATCGAGCCGAACCGAGGCCGTCCGGGTATCCGGAGTGAGCCAGGTCCACCAGGGCAGCCAACCGGGTGCCTCGATCGAGAGGCGGACACGGTCGCGTTCGCCCTCCATGCGCCAGCGCAGAGCGATCGTGCCCGCGTCGGGGTCCTCCTCGGTCAGGGCGACGCGGCCCGGCTCTACGTACAGGTGGTAGGTGTCGGGCAGTCGCGCGCGTCCACCGGTCAGGACGCGGAGCAGAAGCTGGTGCTCCTCCTCCGGCGAGAAGGTGAAGACGAACGACGCGTCCCTCTCGCGAAGATCGACCTCATCGAGCGGCACGAGGGGCGCGTGCGTCGTCCCGGGCTCACGGAGGTAGAGGCGGAGCGCCTCGGTCGGCCAGAGTCCCTCCAACGTCCCGCGTCCGTCCGCGTCCAGCGTGGCCTCGGAGCCGGGCTCCTGCCCCGCGCCCGCAACCACCCGGTAGCCCTCGAGCGGCTCGCCATCGGCGTTGGAGCCCACCAGGCGAATCACGCGCGGGCGGTGGAAGGCGGTCTCGTTCCCTACGTCCTCGCCCGCCTTCGCGACGAGTCGCGCACGCGTGCCGGCGGGGGCAAACGCGCGAAGCGCAATCGCGCCCGGCAGCAGACCCGAGACGACCAACCGTCCGTCGGAGACGACCGCGGTCGGCGGCGCCCACCGCAGGAAGCTGTTCGGCTCGAGCTCGAGTCGTACCTCGGTACCCTCCTCGGGGGCTCGGACCTCGCCGTCGACCAGGGGCCAGACGACCGTGCGCTTCTCGGGGAGGGCGATGGTGAGGTGGTCCCGCTCGGGCTCGACCTCCACGCCGTACCGCCACCCGTCTCCCGTGGGCGTCGGGAAACCCTCCACACTCCGCCACGCGGCGGTGAGCACCATGACCGAGAGCGCCTCGCCCTCGCTGACACCCTCGATTCGGGTACGCCCGTCCGCGCCCGTCGGCGGGATCGAGAGCCGCGGTTCGTAGGAGCGGGTCGATGCGCCGCCGCCCAACCGCCGCAAGGTCTCCAGGACGCCCAGCTCGATGCCTTCGAGAGGACGCGCCTCGGGACCGGCCACGACGCGGACTTCCAGCGTGCGCGGCCCGCCCAGGGTCAGGGTCACGCCCCCCTGGGAGGCCTCGGGCACGCGCACGAAGCGCGCGGCTCGACCCGTTCCGGGCGCGGTCGCGGACAACCGGTACACGCACGCCGGGAGATCCGGGATGCGTAGCCTCCCGCGCGCGTCCGTGGTCTTCCGGAGGAGCAGGCCCCGCATGCCGAGCCCCTCGGCCGCGAGCTGCACGTGCGCATGCGGTACGTCCTCGCCGCCCCGCGTGACCCGCACGGCGAGCACGTGCGCCTCGCCGAGCACGAGCTCGCGGAGCCACGCATCCGCGCCGTCGGTGCGGGGGACGGAGCGGCAACCGAGCGCGACGCGTCCGTCGTCGCTGCGGGCCACGACCGTGCACGTCGTCCTTCCGTCGAGGGCGCCCTCGGGCACGGGCACGCGGTACGTGCCGCCCTCGTCCGTCCGCGCACGCGCAAAGGGGGTCCCGTCGAGGCGCAGGCGCACCTCGACGTCGGACGCCGGAAACCGACCGGGTCGCAGCACGCGTCCGCGTACGGAGAACGCGACCGCCTTGCTCCCCTCGGCCTCGGCCGACGAGCCGGCGTTGGCCGAGCCGGAGCCGGCCAGTGTCGGTGCGTCCTGGGCGGCGACGGCTCCCTCGTCCCCGGCTCGAACACCGAGATGCGTGGGGGTGGCCTGCTGGTCGAGGCTCGCGGGCTCGTCCTCACGGAGCGTGTGCCACGTGAGGGTCGCCAGGGCGGCGAGC
Organism: Planctomycetia bacterium; assembly: GCA_030618975.1. Classification (GTDB taxonomy): domain Bacteria; phylum Planctomycetota; class PLA2; order PLA2; family JAEUHO01; genus JAUXCH01. The sequence continues at coordinate 74 of JAUXCH010000047.1, read as the reverse complement.
ACCAGGCCGAGGGCGGTGATTCGAACGGTCTGGCTCACGAGGAGGCCCCCTCCCCAGGCGAGGGCCGACGCGGT
>JAUXCH010000645.1 GCA_030618975.1 Planctomycetia bacterium | reverse complement strand
TCGAGGGTGCGGCCGCGGTACGCGCGGGACGCCGACCGGTCGAGCAGGGTCACCTGGACGAGCACGCCCGCGAAGACCTCGGCGTCGAGACGAAGTCCGGGAACTTCGAGTCGCTCGGAGCTCGGACCGAAGGCGCCAAAGGCGCGCGGACCGGCCCCGTCGAACATGCGGCGTCTGAGCGCCTCGATCCGGCGCTCGAGCTCGTCGAGGCCGGAGGGCGCGCGCGGAGGCGGCGGCGCGGACTCCTGTCCCATGGAGCGCTCGCCCTCGCGGTCCATCCGGCGCAGGATCTGCTCCGCGCGCCACCGTGCCTCCATGTTGTCGCTGCTCTTCATGGTCCTCTCGAGCACGGGCCGGGCCTGCTCGCCGAGCGCCAGCAGCTCGCGCGAGGCCTGCTCGCGCTTCGCGAAGTCGGAGGAGCCGAGGTCCTCGACGAGGCGCCGGATCGTCGCGTCTTCCGCGCCGGGGGCCGGGGCCGGAGCCGGAGCCGGCTCCCCGGGTTCCTCCGCCCACAGGGGAAGCGTCGCGAGCAGGACGCCCGCGAGGATCAGCGAGGTCAGCAGGGCACGTCGCATCGTAGGAGTCTCCGTCGTCGTCCGGATCGTCACTTCGCGGGAGGCGCGCCCCGCGAGAAGGTCAAGGTCCAGTCTTCGGTCCGGCCTTCCCTACGCAGCAGGCGCAGGGCGAGTTGGCCGGGGGAGAGCTCCACGGCCCGGACCCGGGCGAGCGCCGCGGACGTGGGGGTCTGCCCGTCGAGGGTCAGGATCCGGTCTCCCCGCACGAGGCCGAGCGCTCGCGCCAGGGAGCCCTCCGGGGCGCCCAGGACGCGGAGCCAGGCCGCCTCCCCGATGGACTCGAGCCGCACCGGGGCGCCGAGGAGCAGGCCCCGGGTCCCCTCCCGCGTCCCCCCGCTCCGCCTCGCTGGGAAGCGGCCCCCGTGCTCGACGAGCTCCCGTGCGTCGGCCTCCAGGTCGCGGCCGCGCCGGGGCGCCGGGACCCGCTCGAAGCCGTCGGCCTGCATCCGCATCCGCACGGCCTCCCGCACCACGTCGGGCAGGTCGGTGACGTCGACCGTGCGCTTCGCCTCGCCCTTCCGGAAGTGCCACGTCTCGGGCTGAGGCGTGCCGTCCCCGGCGAACGCGCCGGGCAGCGGGAGAGGCCCGAGAAGCAGGAACGCTGCAAGAAGCGAGAGAAGGATGCGGTGCATCGTTCGACACCCCTCCGTACGGCCCGGGCGCACTCCGCGTGCTACGCGGGCGAAGGTTCTCCGCCCTCGGGCGGATCGAGCGGCTCGATGCCGTTGCCGAGGCTCCGGAGTCGCGCGTAGCGCTTCTCCAGCCGCTCGTCGGGATCCATCGCGGACAACTCGTCGAGATGCGTGATGATCGCGCCCTTGAGCGCCTCGACCATCGCGTCGGGGCTGCGGTGGGCACCGCCGAGCGGCTCGGGGACGACCTCGTCGACCACCCCGAGCTTCAACAGGTCGTCGCTGGTGAGGCGCAGCGCGCGGGCGGCGTCTTCCGCACGACTTCCGTCCTTCCACAGGATGGACGCGCACCCCTCGGGAGAAATCACCGAGTAGTACGCGTACTCGAGCATGAGGACCCGGTCGCCCACGCCGATGCCGAGCGCGCCGCCGCTGCCGCCCTCGCCGATGACGATGCAGAGGACGGGCACCTGCAGCGTGGACATCGCGAGGATGTTCTCGGCGATGGCCCACGCCTGGCCACGCTCCTCCGCGCCGATGCCCGGATAGGCGCCCGGCGTGTTGATCAGCGTGACGATCGGAAGCCCAAAGCGCTCGGCGAGGCGCATCTTCGCGAGCGCCTTCCGGTAGCCCTCCGGGTGCGCGCAGCCGAAGTTGCACGCCAGCTTCTCCCGGGTCTCGCGGCCCTTTCGATGCCCCACGATGAGGACGCGGTGGTCGCCGATCCGCGCGAGGCCCGTGCACATGGCCCGGTCCTCGCCGAACAGGCGATCGCCGTGGAGCTCCACCCAGTCCTCGCACATGCCGGCCACGTACTCGCTGAACTGCGGACGGTGCGGATGGCGGGCGACCTGGACCTTCTGCCAGGCGGTGAGCTTGCCGAACACCTCCGCGAGGAGGCGGTCGCGGCGGTGCTCCAGGGGCTGGAGCTCGCCGTTCAAGTCGACGTCCGGGATCGACTTGAGCTCCTCGATCTTGCGCTCGAGGGCGAGGATCGTCCGTTCGAAAGGCAGGCACGTGGCCATCTCGACCGGCGACCGCTTCCCGGTGGTCGGGCTCTTGCTGGCGTCGGCCATCGAACGTCCTCTCCCTACGACCGCAGCCCCCCTACGCCGGGCGGAGGCCGCGGTTGGCAAGCAGCGCATGATACCCCGACCCCGGGCCGCTCCCGGCCTGCGGTCGGTCCAGGGTCCCCGGGGGCCGAGTACGGTGGTTCCAATCGGCTGCCGGGGCCGTTTCCAGATCTACCGCACTGGAGGATCACAGCATGAGACCCAAGGGGATGACACGGATCTGGATCGCCCTGCTCGCAGGCGCACTGGTGGCAGGCGGCGTGGCTCCGGCCCTGGCCGACGACTGGGAGGACACCCGGCGCGACCGGCTGGAAGAGGCCGTCCGCGACCTGGAGATCGAGGAGGTCGCAAGGCGGCAGGGCACCACGCCGGATCAGGTGCGCAGCAGCGTGATGAGCCTGCGGCACGGCAAGGTCGTGATGGTGGCCGACCTGGCGCGCGCCGAGCTCACCCTCGAGATCCGCAACACGGGCACGCAGCCCATGGAGTGGAGCCGCGCGTTCGCCATCGATCCGCTGGCGGAGGCCATCGGCGCCTCGCTCCAGCGCGGCGACGCGGCCCCGGAGATCGCACAGACGCTGACGCTCGCGGACGCGCGCCGCATCTACGGCGAGGTCCGCACCCCCCGGCCGACGCGGACACGATCCGTCCCCCGCACCCCCGGCGGCGATCCCCTGCGCATCGAACGGCCGAACCGCGCGCGCATGAACGTGATCGTCTGGCCCGCCGCCCCGGGCGAGACGGTGCGCGTCGCCCTCACCTTCGTATCGCCCCTGAGGGGCCGCGGCGAGCGCCGGACCTACGTCGACCCCATCCGCGGTGACTGGGGCGCCGTCCCGGAAGGCAGCCAGCCCGTCACGACGGAGCCCGACGTGGGACGCACGCCCATCCTCGCCTCCATGGACACCCGTTGGATCGTGGACACGGGCGACCTCGCGCTGTCCGGCGTGCCGCCGGGCATGGTCCCGGCGGGCGAGGCCGGCGGCCTCCTCCATTTCCGCGGCCCGGATGGCCGGGAACGTACCGGAGGGCCCACGCTGCCGTTGCGCCTGCTCCGTCCGTCGCGCCAGGTCCTCGCGGTGCACGGCGGCGGGCTCGGCACACGCGTCGCGGTCTTCCACTTCGACCCGATCGCGTTCCTCCAAGAACACGACCTCACGCACGTCTCGCCCGACTGCATCCTCCGCATCCGACGGCGCGCGGGCTCGACCAGCCGGATCGCCCCCTGGGTCTTCCCGGTTACCGGTGAGCCCCAGCCCGTGACGGCTCGCCTCTTCCCGCAGAGCCCCGACCTCGAGTACGCGGTCGAGGTCGTGAAGTCGGAGGCCAAGCG
>JAUXCH010000505.1 GCA_030618975.1 Planctomycetia bacterium | reverse complement strand
GGGGCGGCGCCCGGCCGCCGCCGACCCCTCCGCCGACTCCGCCGCGGAGTCCCCCAGGGAGTCCTGCATGTAGGCGGCGCCCAGGCACCGGCAGATCGCTTCGCGAACGCCCGGCCATGTCGCGAGTTGCGCGGAGGGTGCAGACGACGGCCTTCCCCTCTTCGTGGCCGTCGAGACGAACGAGCTCGGAAGCGGAGAGGCTAGCTGTCGGAGGTGCGCCAGCTCCGCTTGGGGGGCTTCTCGATGGCGCCGCGGCGGAGGAGCTTGGCGGCGATCTTCACGCGGACCACGCGGCCGTTCACGACGGCGCGAACGCGCTGGATGTTGGCCTTGAAGAGCCGGTTCGTCTTGCCCGTGGTCTTCTTGCCGACGCCGCCCTTCGACTTCGCCAGACCGCGGGTGGTGTAGGTGCGGCCTGCCGAGGTCTTCTTGCCGCTGTACTGGCAAACGCGCGCCATGACGGTTCTCCGAAAGGCCGGGGGATCCCGGTGGGAAGCGAAAGAGGGTACCGCGGTGGGCAGGATGGGCAAGTCCTGTCCGCTCCTCGTCCCCCCGGGCAAGGCCCGCTGCGTGGTCCTGTCTACCGCCGGCGGTGGCGCCTCCGAGGCGACGGCGCGCCCCCGGCTGGAGAAGCCGCAGGGGCTGCGGCCGCTGCGCCGCGGGCCGCCTGGACGGCGACCAGGGCCGCCTCGAGCGCCTGGCCCAGGGAGGCGGCGGCGGGGTGGCGCTCCGCCGGCGACTTCTGGAGGCAGCGGACCAGGAGGGCCTCGGTCTCGGGCGTCAGGCCCGGCACGAAGGGCCGGGCCGAGGGCGCGGGCTCGGTCAGCTGCTTCGCGAGGACGGCCTCCCGGCTGTCGGCCGGGAAGAGGACCCTACCGGTGAGCATGTGGAACAGCGTCGCGCCGAGGCCGTAGACGTCGGCGGCGGGGCCGACCTCGGTGTGCCCACGGGCCTGCTCCGGGCTGATGTAGTCCGGCGTCCGGCGCAGGGTCCCCCCCTCTGCGTCGTCGCCCGCGATCAGGGGGCGCCGGGCGATGCCGAGATCACAGAGCTTCGTCACGCCGTCCGAGGTGATGATCACGTTCTCGGGCCGCACGTCACCGTGGACGATCCCGCCCTTGTGCGCGTGGTCGAGCGCGCGCGCCACCTGCTGGGCGACGAGGAGCGCACGCTCCACGTCCATGGCCCCGCCGCGGTGGAGCAGGCGAGCCAGCGTGACCCCGTCCGCGTACTCCATGACCAGGTAGGGGATGCCGTCGTCCTCGCCGACGTCGATGCCGGAGATGAGGTTCGTGTGGCTCAGGCGCGCGACCGATCGGGCCTCCTCCAGGAAACGCCGGGCATAGCTCTCGTCGCGGGCGAGCTCGGGGTCCAGGACCTTGAGGGCGACGATGCGGTCGAGCGAGACCTGGCGGGCCTTGTAGACGGCGCCCATGGCGCCGCGCCCGAGCAGCTCCAGGATCTCGTAGCCCGCGATCTTGTCGCGGCCCGCGACCGACGTCTCCTCCTTCTGGATCTCCTGGAGGTCGGCGCTGTCGAGGTGCCCCTTCTCGCAGAGGACCTCGGGCACGGACCGCGGTCGAAGCCCCATGGTCTGCATCTGGCGCTGGATGGCCTCGGCCTCCTCGACCTGCTCCTGGGTGCAGAGCCCCTTCTCCAGGATGCGGCGGACCTCGTTCTCTTCGGAGGGGTTCACGGCGAGGGTCTCCTCGATTCGGGTCGGTACACGGACACGCGCCCCAATGCGGCCAGCGCCCGGCGTTCGGCGCGGCGCATCCGACGCCGCTCCGCCGGGTCGTGATCGTCGTGGCCCACGAGGTGCATGACCCCGTGAACCGCGTAGAGCAGGAGTTCATCGTACGCCGGATGCCCGCGCGCCGCCGCCTCGCGACGGGCCGTGTCCGCAGAGACGAGGACCTCGCCGACCAGGACGGGATGCTCGGCGAGCGGGAACGAGAGGACGTCCGTGGACCCGGGCTCGCCGGCGTAGCGCTCGTGGAGGTCCGCCATCCGGGCGTCGTCGAGCACGACGAAGGAGAGCTCCAGAGCCCGCTCGTAGTGTTCGGCCGTCCAGGTGGCCAGGCGGGCGAGGTCGCGGGCCAGTCGCCTCCGGCTGCCCGGAACGCGCGGCACCAGGACGGTCAGGGCCGACCGGCCGGTCACGACCGGCCACGGTCCGATGCCTGGGAGTCCGGAGATCGGGCAGCCGGAGGCCGCAGGGTCTGCGGGTCGGCGTGCTCGTACGCATCGACGATCTGCTGGACGAGCGGGTGACGCTGGATGTCCTCGGCGCCGAAGCGGATCACGCCGATTCCCTCGACATGCTCGAGGATCGCGAGCGACTGCACGAGGCCGGACGGCGTGTCCTCGGGCAGGTCCACCTGCGTCACGTCGCCGGTGACGACGACCTTCGAGTCGAACCCCATGCGCGTCAGGAACATCTTCATCTGCATGGGCGTGGTGTTCTGCGCCTCGTCCAGGATGATGAAGGAACCCTTCAGCGTGCGCCCCCGCATGTAGGCGAGGGGCACGATCTCGATCACGTCGGCGTCGACGTAGCGCTGGACCTCGCCGTACGGAAGCAGCTCGCCGAGCGCGTCGTAGAGCGGCCTCAGGTACGGATTGATCTTGGCCTGGAAGTCACCGGGCAGGAACCCGAGCTTCTCGCCCGCCTCGACGGCCGGGCGCGTGAGGATCAGCTTGCGCACCGAGTCGGCGCGCAGCGCCGCGACCGCCTCGGCCACGGCCAGGTAGGTCTTGCCCGTGCCGGCAGGGCCGATGCTGAACACGACGTCGCACTCTCGGATCGTGTCGACGTAGCGCTTCTGGGTCGGGGTGAGCGGACGCGGTTCGTGCGGGACGTGCGGAACGTGCGCCGGATGCGGAGCGTGCGACGGGCGCCTCGGCGCGGCCCGCGGCGGCCCGTTGGAGACCACCGGAGGCCGCGGGGGCGGAGGAGGGGGGGCCACGGCCGGCCCGCCGTCGAACAGGAGCTGCTCGATCACGTCATCGGCCAGGACGCCCTGCTCCGCGCGCATCTTCTCGAGCACGAGGCGGACCCGGCGCGCGACGTCCCGGTCGGCCCGGTCGTCGCCGCCCTCGAGCATGAGCACGCCACGGCGCGAGGTGATCCGAACGCCGAAGCGATCCCGCACGCCGCGGAGGTGGACGTCCATGGGTCCGAACAGGACACGCTGTTCGTCTTGACTGGCCTCGGAGATGCGCTGGAGGGGCACGCGCGCAGTCTACCCGATCAAAGGCCCAGGCGGATCCACGCCCAGGCCACCGGCGCGGCCAGGAGCATGGAGTCGACGAGGTCCATCACGCCCCCGATCTCGGGGATGAGAGGGCTCGAGTCCTTGGTGCCCAGACGCCGCTTCCACCCGCTCCACGTGACGCCGGCGAGGATCGAGGCGCCCCCGACGGCCAGGCCGAACAGGGCGAGGCGGACGGTGCCCCAGTCCGCGACCGGGAGGTCGAGCAGGCCGGGCAGCCAGACCGCGACCGCGGCCGAGGCGACCAGGCCGGCCGCGAACCCCTCCCAGCTCTTCCCCGGCGACACGGAGGGGATCATCTTGTGCCGCCCGAAGGGAACGCCGATCAGCCAGCCGGCCATGTCGCTCGCCTTGGCGGTCAGCGCGACCCAGGCGTACACGCGCGCGCCCTCGGCGCCGTCGCCCAGCTCGCGCGTGAAGGAGAGCAGGAGGCCGACGTAGAGGACGGGCACCAGGGTGTTCGCGATGCCCTCCACGGCGGCGGGACGCGTGTCCCTGAGGTGGAGCACGAGCAGCAGCACCAGCGTCGCGGCGAGCACCACGACCCTCCACTCCATCCGCAGGGAGGGATCGGCCACGAACAACCCGACGCCGGCGAGCAGACCGCCGGCGACCGTCGCGACCCACCGGGCGATCGGACGGCCCGCCTGCTCGAACAGCCGCGCCACCTCGAAGGCGCCGGTGGCACCGAGCACGAGGAGGAGCAGGTCCGTGGCGAGCGTCTTCCCGGTGGAGTCGTGGAGCCAGAGGACGCCGAGGAGGATCCCGAGCAGCAGCGGGGACACGAGGAGCCGGATCCAGATGCGCGCGCGCTTCGACAGACCGGCGGGTTGTTCGCTCATGCTCCGGACCCGACCTTCTCGACGAGCCCGCCGAAGCGCCGCTCACGCGTGGCGTAGACGGCCAGGGCGGATTCGAGCTCCTCCTCGCGGAAGTCGGGCCAGTAGAGGTCCGTGATCCAGATCTCCCCGTACGCCATCTGCCAGAGCAGGAAGTTGCTCAGGCGATGCTCGCCCGCGGTACGCACCAGCAGGTCGATCGACGGCATGTCCGGTTGGTAGAGCCGGGCGGCGAGCGCCTCCTCGAAGTCCGTGCCGTCGAACCCGCCGAGGCCGAGCCGTCCCGCCTGCGCGTCCTCGGCGAGCCGACGCGCGGCGTCCGCGAGCTCCGACCTGCCACCGTAGTTCAGGGCGAGGCAGAGCCGGAGACCTCGATTCTGCCGCGTCAGGG
>JAUXCH010000221.1 GCA_030618975.1 Planctomycetia bacterium | reverse complement strand
GGGCGCCGACACGGCGTGGGCGGCCCAGGAGCCCCCGGCCCTGGCCTGGCTGGCCGTTCGACAGGCCGCAGACGGCGGGTGGGAGGAGGGCCAGTCCGACGGCGCAGAGACCTCGAACGATCCGGAGCTCACCGGGCGGGTGCTGCTCGCCTTCCTCGCCGCGGGCCAGACCCACCGCGGGCGGCACGCCTTCGCCAGGGTCGTCGCGCGCGGTCTGCGCTTCCTCAAGAACCGCCAGGGCCCCGAGGGGTGGTTCGGCGTCGGGAGCGGGGGCGGGGGGGAGCGCGATCTCAGGCGGCACGTCCCGGCTTGCGCCGCGATGGTCGAGGCCTACGCCCAGACCCGGAGTCCGATCTTCAAGACCTCGGCCCGGCGAGGCCTCGGTGCGCTCGCGGCCGCGTGCGCCGTGGAGGACCCGGCCCTGTGGGACACGACGATCGCCTACGGGTCCCTCCTCGCGCTCCTGTCCGCCCGTCGTGTCGATCGCGACTCCGTTCGCCTGGGCCGAGACGCCCCCTTCGGGGTGACGCCCGAGGGCTTCGCCCCCCTCGCGCGGCGGCGCAGGCCGCCGGGGCGGGCGGAAGCGGAGGACGTCGCGCTCGCCGTACTGGCCCGCTGCGTTTTCGACGACGTCGAGACCGTGGAGGCGCAGGCCGACCTCCTGGACCTCGCCGGCGGGATGGCGGTCGGCCCCTGGGTCTGGGACGCCGGCGTCCCGGGCATGGGTCCCGCGATCTGGCCGCTGGTCCACGCGGCGCTCGAGGTCGCTCCCGAGGGAGGCGGCGCCCGCCGGCGCGAGGACACCCGCCGACTCCTCTTCGCGAACCAGGCAGGCGTCGATTCGTGGGAAGCGCTTCGCGGCTCCTGGGATCCCTCGCGCCTCCCCGGCTACCGGGCGGGCCGGATCCGCCTGACCACGCTCTGCCTCGCGTCGCTCTGGCGCATTCGGTAACGCGACCCGGAGCACGGTGCGCTTCCGACAGGCAGGGCTAGCCCCCCGGGTCCCGTTCCCGGCGCCGGGCGTCGCGCTCGGCGCGCGCGCGGCGGCTGCCTTCGCGGCCGTGGGGGTCGGCGTCGATGCGCTCCTGCCACGCGCGTTCGCCGGCCTCGTAGCGCTCGGTGAAGCCGCGTCGAAACGCGTCGAAGCGTCCCTCGAGCAGGGCCTCGCGGGCCCGCCGTACGAGCGTGACGACGAAGTGGACGTTGTGGAGCGTGCCGAGCGTGACGGCCGAGTGCTCACCCACGGCGAAGAGGTGGCGGAGGTAGGCGCGGCTGTGCGTCGTGCACACCTCGCACGCGCACGCCTCGTCCAGGGGCTCCTCGCTTCGCTCGAAGAGCTTGGAGGCGATGCGCACCACGCCGGCCTGGGTGAAGAGGTGGCCGCGCCGACCCATGCGCGTGGGCAGGACACAGTCGAACAGGTCGATCCCGTGCGCGATGCCTTCGAGGATCTGGGGCGGCAGGCCGACGCCCATCAGGTAGCGCGGCCGGTCGGCGGGGAGGAGGGGCGCGGTGAACGCGAGCGTCCTCCACAGGTCCGCGTCCGACTCGCCGACGGCCAGCCCACCCACGGCGTAGCCGGGGAGGTCGAGCACGGCGAGATCCCGGGCGCTTCGCGCCCTCAGCGCCTCGTCGGTTCCGCCCTGCACGATGCCGAAGAGTGCCTGGTCGGATCGCGTGCGCGCGTGGTCGCAGATCCGCGCCCACCGCGTCGTGCGGTCGACCGCGTCGGCGAGCGCGTCGCGTTCGGCGGGGAGCGCGAGGCAGTGGTCGAACGCCATCACGAGGTCGGCGCCGAGCGAGGCCTGGACGGCCATGGCCTCGCGCGGGCCGAGGAAGAGAGGCTCGCCGTCGAGGTGGCTCTTGAACTTCACGCCGTCCTCGGTCACGCGTGCCAGGGTGTCGAGGGAGAAGACCTGGTAGCCGCCGCTGTCCGTGAGGATGGGTCCGTCCCACCCCGTGAAGGCGTGCAGACCGCCGAGGGTCTCGATCAGGGCCTCGCCCGGGCGCAGGTGGAGGTGGTACGTGTTGGCGAGCAGCACCTCGGGCGAGATGACACCCACCTGCGCGAGCGTGAGCCCCTTGAGCGACGCCCGGGTGGCCACCGGCATGAACGCGGGCGTGCGCACGGGCCCGTGCGCCGTCTCGAAGGTCGTAGCACGGGCTTCGCTCTCTGTCGCTTCGAGGCGGAAGGCGAGGTCGGGATGGGGAGGCGGGCGAGACACGTCGGCCCTTGTATCGCCGTGCCACGGGGTGGGACAACCCGTGCGCTACGGTTCGAAGGCCTTCAGACTGCGGGCCTCGGCTGCACGGGCGAGTCGGTGGTCGCAGATTGCCAGACGAGCGGAGCCGGCGGGTCCTCCAGGGGGGGGCCTGACGCCGTGCGGTATCGGTGCCTGGCACCGTACAGGGGACGATCGCCGAGGGTGTCCCGACGCGGCTCGGCTACGCGGTGCCGGTGGCCCAGAGCGCGTCGCCTCCTTGCGCGTACACCACGACGTTGCCGTCGTCCTGGACCATGAGACGCGCACCCGGGTAGCCGTCGGTACCGCTGGCCCACACGGCCCGTGCCCCCGCCTGCAGGACGAAGTTTCCGTCCTCCTGCATGATCGCCGTGTCCACGCGTTGGCCTTCGGTGTCTGACGCCCAGAGTGTCCCGCGGTCGTCGTAGAGCACGAGATTTCCGTCGGCTTGGAGCACCAGGCGGTACACGCCGTTGGTCGACCAGAGCGACTGGTCGAGGTCAAGGTACTCACCCGCGTGAAGACGTTCCGCCATGCTGGGCCCTTTCCGGTTCTACGGAGGCGCACAGGATAGCCGCTGGAGTGCGAGCGGTGGGGGGCAGCCGCGACACGTCTGGGCCCTCGTATCGCCGCGTTTCGGGGAGGGACAACCCGCGCGCTACGGCTCGAAGGCCTCCAGACCGCAGACCTCGGCCGCACGGGCGAGCCGGCGGTCGTAGGTGGCCAGACGAATGGATCCGGCGTGTGCGTCCAGGAACAGCGCGGAGGCCAGGTGGATGGCGTCGAGGGTTCGAACGACGGCCGGGAGGGGCTCCCGGAGCCGGTCGAGGATGGGGGCCTCGAGCTCGAGATGGCGGAGCCGCCCCAGCAACCGGGTGACCTCCTCGGTGCAGCGATCCGCGAGCTGGAGCCCATGGATCCGGATCCAGACCTCGTAGTCCGCCAGGCGGCTGGTCGCGAGGCTCTCGCGCCAGAACGAGTCCGGCGGCTTCCGGTCCTCCGCGAGGAGCGCGGCGAGCAACACGGACGTGTCGACGTAGATCACCGCTCCTCCCGTGACCGGTCGAGGTCCACGAGAAGGTCCGCAAGGGACATGCAAGGGTGGCAGACGGGAGGAGGTTCGTCGGGACCGAGCAGAGCCGGCGTGAGCAGACCCCGGCGGACGGCGTTGGCGAGCCGGGCGTCGTCGACGGTCTCCGTGCGCCCGGTCCGGGGCGGGCCGAGCTCCGCGACCACGCGGTCGCGATCCGTGACCAGGACGGTCTCTCCAGCTGCCGCGATCCGAACGTACTCGCTCAGCTTGTTCTTGAGGGCTCGGATCCCTACGGCACGCATGGTCGGCATTGTAGTCACAAGTAGCTCCTTTGTGGTGGTAGCGCTCTGGATCCTCCTCTTGACCGCTTGGGAGGCGACTCCGGTCACACGAGAACGTAGCTCTGGCTTCTCAGGCCAGCCTCGACCGGGTGTCGATGGGGCGACGTGGACCGGTCCGTCGAGACCGCCTGCGAGCTCCAGGGAGGCCTCGACCCTCCCGGCGCCCTTCGATCTCCTGGATCTCCTCCTCCTCGTTGGCCCGCTGGGGCCGGGCCGGCCGTCCCGACTTCCTGTCCGTCGGACCGCGGTAGACACGTGAACTCCCTTGGATGGACTAATCGGACTTAGTTATGTAGACTCACTGAGGTCCCCAGATCGAGAGGCCCCGATGAAGGTCACGAACATCCACGAGGCGAAGACGCATCTTTCGAAACTGCTCGAGCGCGTGGCCCGGGGTGAGGAAGTCATCATCGCCCGAGCCGGAAAGCCCGTGGCGCGCCTGATCCGGTACGCGCCACCCGAACAGCGTCGGAAGGGCGGTCAATGGAGGGGGCTCGTCCACATCGGGGACGACTTCGACGACCCGTTGCCCGACGACGTCGAGGCCACGTTCCGCGGAGAGGGACGGTGACGGGATACCTGCTCGACACCCATGTCCTGCTCTGGTGGCTCCGGGAACCGGAGCGCCTTCCGGTTCCGGCGCGTGACGCCATCTCGAATGCGGACCACCGGATCTTCGTGAGTGCTGCGGCGGTCTGGGAGATGGCGATCAAGAAGTCGATCGGACGCCTCGATGTGCCCTCGAATCTGCCTGAGGTCCTCGCGGAGGACCGGATCGAGGTGCTCGACATCGACATCCACCACGCGCGGGCGGTTGCGGATCTGCCGATGCACCACCAGGATCCCTTCGACCGCATGCAGATCGCGCAGGCTCGCCATGAGGGTCTGATCTTCGTAAGCCACGACCGGCAGGTGCAGCAGTACGACGTACCTCTTCTGCGCGTCTGAGGGGCCGCGAACGTCTGGCCCGCTCGGGTCGGCGATCCCGCTCCTCGGCTACTTCGTCTGCGGCATGTTCGTGCAGGACGGTTGCTCGCACGGATGGACGGGGAGTGAGTTCGCCGGGACCGAGCAGGGCCGGCGTGAGCAGACCCTGGCGGACGGTCTCTCCGGCTGCCGCGTGCTGAGGGGGGAGCGGGCGACTCCTCCAGGGGGGCGGGGAACATTTGCCTCCCCCCTGGAGGGGAGGCGAACGTTCGCCGCCCTCGTTGTGAGGAGGGGGCCTGACGCCGTGCGGTATCGGTGCCTGGCACCGTACAAGGGACGAGGGAGGACGATCGGCGCGTCAGTAGATGCGGCTGAAGGACGCGCCCGGGTAGTACCACCTGAGGATCTCGGTCTCCGAGAAGCCGCGCTGGGCCATGACCATGGCGCCCCACTGGCACATGCCGACGCCGTGGCCCCAGCCCCGGCCCTCGAGCCGGAAGCCTCCGGGGCGGCGCACGATCGAGGTGATCAGGTGCGAGTCGAGGCGGAGAGCCGAACGGAAGTCCGGGCCGGGCAGCTTGCGAATGCGGCGCTTCGGGCCGTAGGTCACGGAGACCTCGGCCGCCCAGCCTCCCGCGCCGCGCCGCGTCACCTCGATGCCGTGGACGGGGGGGATGATCGCGCGGTTGCGGGCCTTGAGGCCGGCGACGACGTCGGCGTCCGAGACGGACTTGTTCCACGCGTAGCGCGGCGACGTGGTGCAGAACTCGCAGCGGACGCCGCGTAGCGGGCCCGTGGCTCCGTCCGGGTCGAGGAGGGAGGTGCGGGCGTCCGTGGTGTGGCCACCGCAGGTGGAGGAGTAGTACGCGGGGAAGGGGCGGCTCTTCCACGTGAGGACGACGCCCGCCGTGCTCGCTGCGTGTTCGACCATCGGGGCGTAGCGCACTTCGTAACGCGGGTCGAGGCCGGTGTAGACCTGGCTCGACTGGTCGTCGGTGACGTGCCAGGGGCGGCCGGCGGCGCCGGGGGCGGACACGCGGATCCAGCCGTAGGTGCGTGCGGCCACCGCCTGCGCCCGGTAGGCGGCGGCGGAGGCCTGGGGCGCCATCTCGTTCGGGATGACGCCGGTGACGTACGTCTCGACATCGACCTCGTTGACGAACCGGATCCTGTCCTGCTCGCGGCGGAGGAGGAGGTCGCCGGCGTAGCGGATCCCCTCGAGCTCGAAGTGGCGGTCGGGGTGAACGCGGAGGATCGTGGCGCCCGTGTCGTCCGGACCGATGGCGATGCCCCGCGCGCCCGCGCGCACGAGAGCGTTCACGTCGCCGCGTCCGCGGCGTGTGAAGGCCTGCCCGCCTTCGGAGGTGACGACCCAGGCCTGGCCGACGATGCGAAGCGTCGCCTGGCGGCGCTTCCGACCGCCGAGCAGGACGCGGATGGTCGGTACTTCGCCCGCGGCGAGGGCGGGGAGGTCGTAGACGTCGCCGCACGCCGGCAGGAGGCCGCCGACGAGGAGGGCGAGAGTGAGGAGCGCCCTGCGGCGGTGGATCCGGGTCACAGCGGAAGCGCTCCCTGGCCGCCGTCCGGCGGCGCGATGCCTGCGAGCTCGTGACCGCGAGGGGTCAGCCGGCGCCCCTGCGGCGTCTTGAGGACCAGGCCGATCCGCAACAGATGCGGCTCGTAGACGTCCTCGAGGGTTCGCTCGTCCTCCCCGATGGCGGCGGCGAGCGTCTTGAGGCCCACGGGGATGCCCCCGGCGTGGGCGATGCTCTTCAGCATCAGGCGGTCGACGCGCGTGAGCCCGTGCTCGTCGACGCCCATGCGCCTCAGGCCCTCGAGAGCGACCTCGGGCGAGATGTGGTTGTCGGCCTCGACCTGGGCCAGGTCGCGGACCCGGCGGAGGAAGCGGTTCACGACGCGCGGGGTACCGCGGGCGCGGTCGGCGAGCAATCGGGCGGCGTCGGTGTCGAGGCCCACGCCGAGGAGATAGGCCGAGCGGTGCGCGATGCGCACGAGGTCGTCCGCGTCGTAGGGCTCGAGGCGCTCGTGGATCCCGAAGCGACTCCGAAACGGCGCGGAGAGCAGTCCCTCGCGCGTCGTGGCGCCGACCAGCGTGAACCGCGGCAGGTCGACGCGCACGCTGCGCGCTGCCGGGCCGGCGTCGAGCATGATGTCGAGGACGAAGTCCTCCATGGCCGCGTAGAGGTACTCCTCGACGCCGCCCGGCAACCGGTGGACCTCGTCGATGAAGAGCACGTCGCCCTTCTCCAAGCGGGTGAGGAGGCCCGCCAGGTCGGCCGCCCGCTGGAGCGTGGGGGCCGCCGCCTCGTGGAGGCTCGAGCCGCTCTCCGTCGCCACGAGGTGGGCGAGGGTCGTCTTGCCGAGCCCGGGCAGGCCGGAGAGGAGGATGTGGTCCACGGCCTCGCCGCGGTCCCCGGCCGCCCGGATGGCGAGGCGGAAGTTGGCCACCACGGAGGACTGGCCGACGAACTCGTCGAGCGTCTTGGGGCGCAGGCTGCCGTCGAAGGTGTGGTCCGGGGCCAGGGCCTCGGCGTAGGCGTTCGGATCGGCGGCGGGGTTCGGGCCCATGGGAAGAGCCTACGCGCGTCCCCCGACGCTGCAACGGACGAGCCTCGGCATACACTCCCCCGCCCCGTGGCCTCCTCCACCGCCCCCAGCCGCCGGTTCGACGACGAGGGCCGGCGCAAGGCGTCGAGCCGCATCGCGCGGATGTTCGACCGCATCGCCCCGACGTACGACCTCCTGAACCGCCTGCTGTCGGCGGGCGTCGACCAGGGGTGGCGGCGCCGCGCGGTGCGCCTGCTGGGGGCCGGTCCCGGCGAGCGCGTGCTCGATGCCTGCACCGGGACGGGCGACCTGGCCGTGGCGCTGCGCGAGGCCGGCGCGGGCGACGTGGTCGGCTTCGACTTCGCGCCCGAGATGATCCGGCGCGCCCGGGAGAAGGCCGGCGAGCACGTCCGTTTCCAGGTGGCCGACGCGCTCGACCTGCCCTTCGAGGACGGCGCGTTCGACGCCGCGACGGTGGCATTCGGCGTGCGGAACTTCGAG
>JAUXCH010000102.1 GCA_030618975.1 Planctomycetia bacterium | reverse complement strand
CGCGCTGGTCCAGTCCACGAGCGTCGCGGTGTGATCGAGCACGTCGTGAAGCTGCCGGTACTCGCCCACCTTCACGGACTTGCCGAGGCGCAGCGTCGGGTTCTCCCAGCCTCCGTGGGTCAGCAACTCCCGGAAGAGCGTCGTCTTGCCGCTCCCGTTGGGTCCGACGAGGCAGACGCGCTCGCCGTACTCGATCTCCAGGTTCGCCTTGTCGAAGATCGGGCGCTCCCCGTAGGCGTAGGAGAAGTCCTTCACCGTCAGGGCGATGCGCCCGTGCCGGCGTGCGCCGGACAGGGCCGCCTTGAAGCCCCGGTCGTCCGTCGTCGGGCGCTCCACCAGGTCCATGCGCTCGATGCGTTTCAGCATCGCCTTCGCCCGCTTCGCCTGCCCCGGATCGTCGTAGGCGTTGGCCATGTCCATGAGCCGGCGCGCCTGGAACCGGATGCGTTCGATGAGCCGTTGCTGCGTCTTGAACTGGCGCTCCTGCCGGGCGTCTGCTTCCGCCTTCTGGCGTTGGTAGTCCTCGTAGGACCCGGTCCAGGCGGTGATGTCCTGCCACACCAGCTCCCAGATGGTCTTCACGGTCGCGTCGAGCAGGTGCCGGTTGTGGCTCACCATCACCACGGCGGCCTTCGATCTCCTGAGGAAGTCGATGAACCACTCGACCCCCTCCATGTCGAGGTGGTTGGAGGGCTCGTCGAGGAGCATGAGGTCGGGGGAGGAGAGCAGCACGCGGGCGAGCCCGATCACGTTGCGCTCACCGCCGGAAAACCCGTCGATCGGCTTCTCCCAGGCCGACTCCGGCAGCCCGAGGCTGGAGAGGACGCTCTCGATGCGCCGGTCGATGTCGTAGACGCCGCTCGCCTCCTGGTGCTGCTGGCGGTGCTGGTACTCGCGCAGCAGGCGCTCGCGAGCCTTCGCGTCCGTGGCCGTCGCGAGACGCTCCTCGAGGGAGCGCAGCTCAGCCTCGTTCTCGGCCTCCCGGTGGAAGACCGAGCGCATCTCGTCGATCACCGTCGTGCCCGGTCGGAACTCGAGCTCCTGAGCCTGGTAGGCGATTCGCGTGCCGCGCCCCTGCACGACCGAGCCCTCCGTGGGCTCCAGGCGTCCTCCCAGGAGCTTGAGGAGCGTCGTCTTGCCGCTGCCGTTGCGTCCGATCAGGCCGATGCGCGACCCGGGCTCGACCTTCAGCGACACGTCCGCCAACAGCAGCGGACCGCCGTAGTGCATCGAGATGCGGGAGGCCTGGACGAGGGGCATGGAGAGAGGTTACCGGGCGCCGACGCGAACCACGTACAGCTCGTCGCGTTTCACGGCGGACCCTCCGACGCCGAAGCGCTCCTCGCGCTCGCCGATGCCGTTCGTCGACTTCTGCGTGCTCCAGTACTTCAGGCCCACGATCTTCTCGTCTGCGCGGATCCAGGCCCGGAAGATGCACGAGTGCCCGGACCCGCTGTGACGCCACAACTGCACGAAGTCGCCGAGCTGTGCCTGCTCCAGGTCCGTGATGCGCCGGCCGAGGCCGTTCTTCGTGACCGCAGTCGACAGCGTCTTCCGGTCGCCGGATGCGCCGAACCACTGCCTCCCCAGGCGCCGCACGTCGCCGATCCCGAGGTCCAGGATGCGAAAGGGGCGGCCGGTCGCCTTGCACCACCGTTCCCAGGCGCGCAGGAACACCTCGAAGGTCAGGCCGCTGCAGTGGCAGCGCCCCTGCGGGTCGCCCTTCGCCAGCACCTGGTCCGCATACCGCAGCGTCCGGGTGTTGCCGAGCCAGCGACCGTCGTCGGGCCGGGGCCAGTGGTAGCCGTGCGTCCCGTCGGTGGGGTACGTCTCGACGACGGCGAGGAGGTGCCGGTGGAAGGCGTCCTCCGGGGGCACGCGCCGTGCCTTCGGCTCCCCCTCGCTCGGACAGCCGGCGAGCAGCAGGGCCAGCGGCAGCACGATCGTCAGCACGCGTGTCATGACTCGCTCCCTGCTGCCGCGAGATCCCGCCGCGGCGGGAAGCGTCTTCCGAACTTGTACTTGTCGGGGACGGCGATGTCGAATCCACCCGGGGGGCTTCGACGCCTCCACGCCTGGGAGCCTCGAGGCACGGATCCCAGCCTGCCGCGTGTACCATCCTCGGGACCGTGCACCGGAGGGAGCCATGGCCGAACTCGACTTCATCCGCACCGACGAACCGCAGGTCCACCCCCGGCGCCGCAAGGAGATCCTCGACCGGTATCCCGAGGTCCGGCAGCTCACCGGGCGCGACCCCCGTTCCGCCCCGTACGTCGTCCTGATGGTGGTCGCGCAGTTCGTCATCGCCTGGTTCCTCCGGGACCAGCCGTGGTGGCTCGTGATCGCCGCCGCCTACGTCGTGGGGGCCGTCTTCGCCCACGGCCTGTACGTCATGATTCACGAAGCCTCGCACAACAACGTCCTCAAGGGCACGGTCAGGAACAAGCTCGCGGCGATCTTCTCGGACCTGGCGCTCGTCTTCCCGGGCGCGATGATCTTCCGCAAGTTCCACCTGATCCACCACCGCCAGATGGGCGAGCTCGACAACGACGCCGACATCGCCCCGGCGCAGGAGGCGCGACTCATCGGCAACTCCTGGTGGCGCAAGGCTCTCTGGCTGTTCTTCTTCTCGGTCTCGCAGGCCGGCCGTCCGCTGAAGATGCGTCACGTCAAGATGTGGAATGCGTGGTCGGTGAGCAACCTGCTCGTCGTCCTGGGCGTGGACGTCGCCGTGTTCTTCCTGTTCGGTCCGTTGGCCCTCCTCTACCTGGCGCTCTCGCTCTTCTTCGGGCTCGGGCTCCACCCCATGGGCGGCCGGTGGATCCAGGAGCACTACGTCACCGTGCCCGGCCAGGAGACCTACTCCTACTACGGGATCGCGAACCGCCTCGCGTTCAACATCGGCCACCACGTCGAGCACCACGACTTCATGAACGTGAACTGGAGGAATCTCCCGAAGCTCCGCCGGCTCGCCCCCGAGTACTACGACACGCTCGCGTCCTACCGCTCGTGGACCTGGGTCGTGCTCAACTTCATCTTCAACCGGAAGATGTCTCCCTTCTCGCGCATCACGCACCCGAGCACGACCCGCGTGACGGCGAAGTCGTAGCGCCTCTTCGCGCGCCTCCTGAAGAAGCTCGGCACGGCCCTCGAACTAGCCGCCGATCACGGTCTCGACGCCGGCCATGATGCCCGGGCCCAAGTGCTCTGCCCGAACCGCGTTGCCGACCACCATCCGGACCCTCCCGTCGCGTTGTCGCCCCAGGCGTATCGAGACCGGGGACTTCCGCCCGTATGCGTGACGTCGGGCGGATCGTCGGCGTCGATCCGGGGCAGGCGCGAATCCGCGTGCGCCTTCCCACGGAAGGGTCCGGCCGGTCGGGAGCCCGTTCCCGTGTTGAGGGATAGAGGCTGTCCCGAGTCCAAGGAGGCTCAACATGCGTGCACTCACTCTCCCGCGCCGTCGTGGTCGTGACCGCCCCCAGAACGACTTCCTGAGTCCCAAGGGTGCCTCTTGACAGTGGATGAACCGAAGGCGCGACCTCGGGATGGGGATCTGCGCAGCCAACAGAAAGGACAAGTGATGAAGACCACGTTTGCTATCCTGGGGTCGGTGCTGGTGCTGGTCCTGGCTTTCGCAGCACTCGAGCCCACGCGCAGCGAAGCGCGCCCGGGCGGAAGCCACACCGCGTTCGTCGTGCAGCTGCTGGGGACTGCGCAAAGCCGCCCCCTGTCGGACGATGAGATCGCGATCCTCGACGCCGACCAGACGATGATCGATGAGGCGCTCTGCTACGACCTGGACCTCGTCGATCCGGAGACGGGCAACGTCATCGGGCGCGCCACGGACTGCCTGCTGAGCATTGCGGGAGTCGGCGACGGCCTGTTCATCGAGGCCGCGACGTTCTTCCACCTCCCCGAGGGAACGCTCGTCGCCGGCGGGCAGACGACCGTGAAGCCCAAGACCGGGGGCTCCCCCACGGTCACGCACATCACCGGCTCCATTCCGTCGCCCGGCGAGAACTCCATCCTCTACGGAAGCGGGCGTTTCCACGACGCGGAGGGATCCGTGCGGCTCTCGGGCGCCGTGAACCTCGCCAACGCCACCGCCGAGATCACCTTCGACTGCCTTTTCGTCGTGAACCTCGACTAGGGACGGAGTACCCGGTGCCCGCGCGGCCGTTTCGCAACTCGGCCGCGCGGGTGGCCCCGTCACGGACTCGGCACGCACGGCGATCATGTAGGATTTTCGGCCAAGGGAAGTGTGCCGATGTCCTCAACGCGCCTGCGCCGGGTCCTGTCGCTGTTCCGGCAGGCGGTACGGCTCCAAGACGACGCACGGGAGCGGTTCCTCCTCGACGCCTGTGGGGAAGACCCGGGTCTGCACCACGAGGTGAGCGCGATGCTCGCCACGGAGCAAGAGCCCGGAGATCCGCTTGACGACGCGCGCATCGCGCTTGCCCGCGGGCTCGTGGGCGCACCCTCCGTTCCTTCTCCGATGCCCGAGCGCGTCGGACGGTACACGCCGATGCGGGTCATCGGTGTCGGTGCGATGGGCGTCGTGTACGAGGCCCTCCAGGACCGGCCGCGCCGCTCGGTTGCCTTGAAGCTCCTGCCCCAGGGCACCCTCGACTCGGAGCGATCGATGCGCCTCGCCCAGGAAGCGGAGGCGCTCGGACGTCTGCGCCATCCGGGAATCGCGCAGGTGTTCGAAGGCGGCTTCGTCGAGCGCGGCGGTGTCGCGCAGCCGTTTCTCGCGATGGAGCTGGTGTCCGGCACGGATCTCGCGGCGTACGCCCGGCAGAACGACCTCGGGATCGAGGAACGCGTCGTGCTGCTCGCCCGGGTGGCCGACGCGATCCAGCACGCGCACGAGCATGCTGTCATCCACCGGGACCTCAAGCCAGCCAACATCCTGGTCGACCAGGACGGTCGCCCGAAGATTCTCGACTTCGGCATCGCGCGCATCACCGATCTGGGTTCCGGCAGCCCGACCTTGACGGTCGCCGGCCAGCTGGTCGGAACGATCGCCTACATGAGCCCCGAGCAGTTGGACGGCAGAAGGGATGTCGGGGCTGCGACGGACGTGTACTCGCTCGGGCTGATCGCCTACGAGCTCCTGACCGGCTCGCTGCCCGTCTCGCTGCAGGACCGGCCGCTCGCGGAGGCGATCCTCGTCGCGCGCCAAGCGAGGCCCAGGCGGCTCGGAGCCGTCGACGGTCGCCTCCGTGGAGACATCGAGACGATCGTCGGCAAGGCCCTCGAGGAGGAAACGGGCCAGCGGTACCCGAGTGCCGGCGCGTTCGCAGACGACCTCCGCCGGTACCTGCGGAGCGAGCCGATCGGGGCCCACCCCCCGTCGCTTGCGTACCGGGCACGCATGTGGGGACGCCGCAATCGCGGAACCGTCATCGGATTCGCCGTACTCCTCGTCGTCCTCGGCGCGGCGGCATGGGCCGTCACGTCGTCCGCGGCGGGCGCACGAGAGACGAGGGAGCGCGAGCAACGCTTCGCGCGACGCATGGCGCTCGCCGCCGCCGCCGACTCGCTTGCCCGCCACGACGTCGCCGCGGCGCGCGCGTACATGGAGTCCGTTCCCGCAGGCCGGCGCGGTTGGGAGTGGCACTACCTGACCAGCCAGCTCTCGGCCTGGATCGTCGAGCACCGAGCGACGGCACGACCTGGCGGGATCCCGGTCTACGTTGCCGACGGCCGCTACGTCGCCGTCGCGCAGGACGACGGCACGGTAGCCCTCTGGCGCCCGGGCGAGGCCGAGATCGAGCGCGTGCTCGACGCCGGAGGAGCGCCGCTTTCGACACTCGCGCGCACCCATCCCGGCGGCGGCGTCGTGGCCGGAACCGCCGACGGACGGCTTCTCTCGTGGGACCTCGGCCCCGGGGGGCGCCGCGAGATCCGCCTCGCGACCGAGGGCGCCGTCGACCACGTGGACGTGACCCGGGGGGGGACGGTCGCAGCCTACGTGTCGATCCCCGGCAAGACGCCCCAAGTGCACGTCCTGCGGCCAGGACGCGCGCCGATCGTCTTCGAACGAGCCGTCGCGACGCACGCCCTCGCGCTGAGCCCCGACGGAACCCGTATCGCGATCCTGAGCCGCCCCGCCGACCTGCCGGGCGAGAACACCGACATCGTCGTCTTCGACACGGCGACGGGCGGCGAGGTCGAGAAGGTCCACGCACCCGGAGAGCCGATCGGGCTCGCCTACAGCCCCGACGGGACGATGCTGGCGGTTGCCAACCGGCAACGCAACGTCAAGGTGCTCGACGCGGAGACGCTCGCCTCGAGGTTCGATCTCCTCGGCCACACCGAACCCGTCACGCACGTGGCGTTTGCAGCGGGGTCGGACGTGCTGGTCTCCGCCTCGGTCGACGGGACGTTCAGGATCTGGGATCTCGCGCGCGGCGACTGCACGGCGACCATCGCTCACGACGGCCACGCACTCGTCGCAGTCGATCCGTCGGCTCCCAGGTTCTGTGCGACGGGAGGAAGCGAGACGGCGGCGCCGATGCGTACGTGGATCCTCGCGCCCGCCGGCCCACGCGTGCTACGTGGACACAGGGGGTACGTGTACGGCCTCGAGTACCTGAACCGGAGTGGGCTCCTGGCCAGCTCCGGCTTCATCGGTTTCCAGGGATCGACGTCGCAGCTCTGGGACGTGTGCCGCGGGGTCGCACTGGCGTCGATGCCCTGGACGGGCATCGACGGGTGGATGTCCGCGTTCCCAGACAGCAGGCGTCTCCTCTCGGGTGGACCGGCGTACGGCGCATTTCGCACCGTCGACGTCCTCTCGGGGCGGACGGACATCGTGACGATCTTGGACGTTCAAGGCGTGCCCGAGTTGCGCGAGGGGCGCGAGCACTGGCTGACGGGGCTTGCCGAGGCGACTCGGGGTCGCGGCGGTGTCCACGCCTGGGAGACGGCCGTCTCGAACGACGCCCGACTCGTTGCGCACCCCGTCGGCGACGCGCTCTGTGTCCGCGAGGGCTTCGACGGACCGATCCTCGCGAACCTGCCCGGGACCCGACTCCACCGCACGCCCGACTTCAGTCCCGACGGCCGGCTGCTCGCCTTCGTGTCGGAGGGTCGCGCGTACATCTGGTCGTGGCCGGACGACGAGGAGCCCGTCCCGCTGATCGGACACACGAGCGACGTCTACTGCCTGCGCTTCCACCCCGACGGCACCCGGCTCGCCACCGGCGGGAACGACAACAAGATCCTGCTCTGGGACACGCGTACCCACGAGAAACTGCTCGAGCTCACGGGGCACACCCGATACGTACAGGCGCTCGCTTGGAGCCCGGACGGCAGCCAGCTGGCGTCGGGGTCCGGGGACTACACCGTGAGGCTCTGGGAAGCGATCCCACCGGCGGCCTGTTACCGGGCCGTACGGGAGACCGAGCGGCGCGTCGCCTCCGTCGAACCGATGGTCGAACGACTTTGGGCGTCGGCCCCGGATGCGGACGCCGTCCTGGCCGCGCCGGCCATCCGCGCCCTGGACCCCGAGTCGAGGCGGGCGGCCGAACGGGTACTGATCCGCCTCGTATGGGCCGCACAGAGGTAGGATCCGGCATGGCCCGCGAGCCGCCGCCTGCCGACGAGCCCGACCTGTCCACGCTGCACGACCGGGTCGAGGTGCTCGTCTCGGCCTCCGAAGCGGGCGACGAGAACGCCTCGGCGGCGCTCCTCCCCCTGGTCTACGACGAGCTCCGTCGCATCGCCGGCCGCATCCTCGGCTCGGATGCCCAGCGCCACACCCTCCAGCCGACCGCACTCGTGCACGCGGCCTACCTCAAGATGGCCCGTCGATCGGACGCGTGGGACGGGCGCCGGCACTTCCTGTGCGTCGCCGCCAAGGCGATGCGCCAGGTGCTCGCGGACCATGCCGACGCCAGGCGCGCGGCGAAGCGTGGCGGTGGCTGGGCACGCGTCACCCTCTCGTCGGACCCCTCCTTGGAGGCGCAGGGCCCGGAGGTCGATCTCGAAGCGCTCGACGATGCGCTGACCGAGCTCGCCGAAGCCGACCCGCGCGCCGCCACGGTCGTCGAGCTCCGCTTCCTTGCGGGCTTGACGATCGGGGACGTCGCCGACACCCTGGGCGTCTCCCTGACGACCGTCAAGGAAGACTGGCGCGTCGCACGCGCCTGGATTCGTCGCCGGCTCGACGAGGGACGCTGAAGAAGAGGCCCCCCCCGGTGCGGCGCGCTGGACGGCGAAGTCGTACGGCGGGAACCGGAGCCGTCGGACGGCGACGAAGGAGCCGGAGGGAACCGCATGCTCCACCGCGTCGCCCCCAGCCTGCTTCTCGGCCTGCTTTCGCTCCTCCTGCCCGTCCTGCCCGCTCGCGCCGAACCCGCCGACGGCTGGGAGGAGCTCGAGAGCGTCCCCGCGTGGGTCACCGATCCGCCCGCACGCGAGGGGTGGATCCGCGCCGTCGACGTGGGCCAGTCGAACCGGCTGGACCTGGCGTACGGCTCCGATCGGGTCCTGCGGGAGAGGCTGAATCTCAGGTGGCGGATCGAGAAGTCCCTCCGCCCCGTCCTCGGCGAGGCGGCCAGAGCCCCGGCGATCGCCGGCGCGAAGGCCGCGACCGTCGTGCGCAAGGGGTTCCACCTGAAGCGCGCCGAGCGACCGCAGACCGTGGGCGGTCAGGTCTACTCGGTCTTCGTGCTCTGGGAGACGCCGCTGAGCGTCGTGCTCGGGGCGATCCCGGAGGTGCAGCACGATGCGTCCTTGGTCGCCCTCCGGGCCGAGCACCCCGTACCCGCTTGGGCCGAGGTCGAGGCGGATCCGTCTTGGGTGGAGTCCCCGCCCGAGCAGAAGGGGATGTTCGTCGCCGTGGCCAGCGAGACCTCGGACCGTCCCGACGTGGCGCGGGCGGTGGCCGACCTCCGGGCGCACGACCACGTCCGCTTCGAGATCCAGGGGAGGCTCCGCTTCCAGGTGGGCAACCACGTGGCGTACGAGGCGGCGGAGCACGCCGTCTCCCACGGCGTCGTGCTCGAGCGCGCCTGGCGCGCGTCGTCCGGTCGCGCGTGGATGCTCTGGGCGGTGCCCGTCGAGCGCATCCTCGCGAACGTACCGGAAGCGTCGCAGGAGGAGGTCGCGAGGGTTCTCGGCGAGCCCATCCCGCCCGCGGCCTGGACGTGGCAGTCGGTCGACGCGGAGCCCGGCTGGGTGAAGCGCCCGCCGCGCTGGCCCGGCCACCTGCCCTACGTGCAGACCGTCGCGTCGGAGCACCCGGACGTCGCCCGCCAGCAGTCGATCCGCTCGGCGGAGCGCGAGGTGCGGGAGCACCTCGAAGGCCTGCTCCAGCCCGTCGTCGGTTTCGCCGCGGCCGCCGAGGCCGCGCGTGCCGGCGCGAACAGGCGGGACCAGGGCGCGCATGCGATCTACGAGCGCAGGGCGGGAGCCGGCACCGCGCGCGCCGAGGGCACGCGCCTCGTCACCGCCTGGGCGCTGTGGCAGATCCCGATCGACACGGTCCTCGAGGCCCTCGATCCGAAGCACCACGCCGCAGCCCGTGCGGCGCTGCGGCCCTGAGCGTCTACCCGGCGCGGGCCGGTTGTGTATCGCAATCGGTACGAAAAACGGCGACCGGTCGCCGCGCCGCAAAAGCCTGAAAATAGCGGATGCAGTTCTCAGAACGTGCACGGAGCTGCCGGTGGGATCGCTGTGCGTATCACGGACGATACGCTCTGGCCCGGCCTCCGCGGACCGCATGCGCACGGTGAACGGCGCGAGAGACGGCGACCGGTCGCCGTCCTTGCCACCACGCGTCGTTCGCGTGGCTGCCAGCCAACCCGATCCAGGCTCGAGGAGACCCGTCCAGCCGGAGTGGCCGGCTCGTACTTCTCCACGGGTTCCCTACGTGTGGGGGAGAACGGGCGTTGTCCCTTGCATGGTGCCTGGCACCGTACGAGGGGCTGGACCCCGCAACCCACTTCGCGGCAGCGCTCTCGCTCGAAGATCTGCAGTCCAGCCTTGACGCAGAATGACTCGGAGGGACCGGATCATGGGAAGGCGGCAACGCGAGGCGTTCATGACGTCAAGCGTCATGCCGGTGCCCGGCTACTCCCCCAGCAGATCCCGCACCTGCCGGAGGACGACCCCGGGGTGGCGCTCCACGTAGTCGAGCGCGTAGGGGAGCCACGACTCCCCGTAGGGGACGTAGACGCGCACGGGGACCCGGCGGCGACGCGCCAGCCCGAGGGCCTTCTTCATCGGCAGGCCGTGGAGCAGCTCGAGCTCGACCTGCGTGCCCGCGTCCGCGAGGACGCGGACCGAGCGTTCGGCGAGGGGGACGTCGTGTGTCGCGATCGCGACGAGGCGGGCCCGGCCCGCGAGACGCCGCGCCAGTACCAGGGTGCCGTCGCGCG
>JAUXCH010000983.1 GCA_030618975.1 Planctomycetia bacterium | reverse complement strand
GGGGCTTCCGGGGCTTCCGCGGGGGCCGCCTTCGGCACTGCGCCGCCACTGCGGCGGCGATCGGCCTCGTCGCGGAGCTTCTTCTGCCACTCGGCCGTGACCTGCGCGCGCTGGCGATCCGCTTCGCGGCGCTGATCCTCCTCCTTGCGCTTGGAGGCCTCGATCTTCTCCTGCTCGGCGAGCACGACGCCCCAGACCTTGCCGCCCTCTTCGACCGAGTCGGCGAGGCGGTCCAGGATCAGCTGGACGGAGCGCATCGCATCGTCGTTGCCGGGGATCAGCAGGTCCACGGTATCGGGATCGCAATCCGTATCGAGGAGCGCGACGACCGGGATCCTCATCTTGTTGGCCTCGGCGACGGCGATCTGCTCGTTCCGGGGATCCACGACCACGAGGCACGCGGGAAGCTTGTCCATCTCGCGGATGCCTTCGAGGTTCTTGAGGATCTTCTTCTTCTCGGTGTGGTGGCGGGCCTGCGCCTTCTTCTTCATGGCGTCGACGATCCCGCTCGCCTCCTCTTCCTCGAGCTCCGCCAGACGGCGCAGCCGGCTGCGGATCGTCTGGAAGTTGGTGAGGGTGCCGCCGAGCCACCGGCCGGTCACGTAGGGCATCTTCGTACGGGCAGCCACGGCGCGGACGGCTTCGCGAGCCGAACGCTTCGTCCCGTCCCACAGCACGGCGCCGCCTTCGGCGGTGACGCGGGAGAGGTAGTGGCTCGAGCGCACGAGGCCCCTGACGGTGGCCTTGAGGTCGATGATGTGGATGGTGTTGCGCTTGCCGTGGATGTACGGCTTCATCTTCGGGTTCCACCGACTGACGCGGTGTCCGAAGTGCACGCCGTTCTCGAGCAGTGCGTCGACGCTGATGGACGCCAAGGGCCGCTCCTTCAATGCGAGTCCGTCGGGGACGGAATCCAAGTGTTTGTACGTGGACCCTGGGGTCCACGAGAAGTGCACGCAGGGTGCGGGGAAAGGGAGCGAGTTTAGTGGGGTGGAAAGGCCGGTCAAGGCGGGCGCGAGCGTGTAACTCCCTGGGATGCCGGGAGTTGGGCGCTCGACCCTACGTCCTACGTCCTCTGGGGGACCGGGTGCGCGCGGAGCGCCTCGAGGATCCGCTCGGCGAGCCCCAGCGCCCGCAGGGCGTCCTCCCATCCGGCGCCGGGGCGTTGGCCTTCCCGAACGGCGCGGACCAGCGCGACGAGCTCTTCGCGGAGGGGCTCGGCATCGTGGATCACGAGCTCCTCCATGTCGAGGCCGGCCGGACCGGAGCCGGAGCAAAGTGACGGCCCTGAGCCTGTCGAAGGGGCGCCGTCAGGCCCCAGGCCTTTCGAAGAGGCGGCTGCGACGGACGGGGGGCGAACGAGGAGGGCTTTCTGGCGGTCGTAGTCGAGCGCCAGGTAGCCCTCGCGGGAGAAGATCCGGAAGCGTCGCATCCTCTGCAGCGAGGCCCGGCTGGCGGTGAGGTTCGCCACGCACCCCGAGGGGAAGGTGATCCGCGCGTTCGCCAGATCCTCGTGGGGCCCGAAGACGGGGACGCCGACGGCGTCGATCCGCACCGCGTCCTCGCCGACCAGGTGGCTCACGAGGTCGAGGTCGTGGATCATGAGATCCATCACCACGCCGACGTCCGTCGAGCGCCGCGTGAAGGGAGCGAGCCGGTGGACCTCGAGGAACGCGGGCGCCGCACCCAGCCGATCG
>JAUXCH010000335.1 GCA_030618975.1 Planctomycetia bacterium | reverse complement strand
TGGCGAGCGCGGTCGAGATGGAGGTGGGCGAGAAGAAGAGGTTGCCCGGTTTCCCGGCGAGCTGCCGGTAGAGGGCCAGTGCGAACGCCGTGTTCCCCTCGACGAGCGGTCCGGTGTCGACCGGCTCGGGCTGTTTGGGCTGTTTGTTGGGCTGTCCGGGCTGCTCGGCGTGCACGGGACCTACGACGGCGACCAGGAAGACGAGAGCGAGGGTGAGCACGGCGGTACGCATCGTGGAGGCTCCTGGGGAGCCAGCCTACTCGATGCGTTCGACCTACGGACAGCTGGCCCAGACGATCCGCAGCTCGCGGGCGACGGCTCCCAGGTTGAGGATCCCGTCGCCGTCGAGATCGCTCAGCCGGACCCAGACGGTCTCCAGCCCCTGGGTGTCCGCAGGATCGGAGCCGGTCTGCAGCCGGTCGTGCGTGTAGCGCATCCACTCGTTTCCGGCGTCGTCGACCTTGGCGCCGGTGACCCGGACCATGTGTCCGCCGGAGCTGTGGCTGTAGCCGGCCACCACCCCGCATCCCCCGCGCACGCGATCCCAGATCCAGGCGAAGGTCGGCATGGCGCCGTCGTACTGGGAGGTGCTCCCGTGCGCGGTGTAGTTGGCCGCCGGGAGATCGGACCCGTAGCCCTCGTCCTGGTGCCGGTGCGTCAGGATTCCCGTGAGGCCGTTGTCGAAGATGTACTCGAAGGTGCCGTCGACCATTTCGTCCGAACCGATGCCGCTACCGACCGGTCGGGAGGTGAACGGGCGTCCCGTGGCGATGTCGAGCTGCCCGACCAGGGTCGCGTCGCCGCCCAGCCCCACGTCGTGAACGTGCGGTACCGTCCACACGCCCATGTCCTCGAGGTACTGCAGCGCATTCGCGACCGCCATCGGCGCGCACTGATCCTGCGCGCATTGCTCGTTGGTGAGCTGCTGGGTCCAGGTGGTCACGAGGAGCGGCGTCCGGACCTCGGCCAGGAAGGACAGGGAGTACGGCGCCGGCCCCGGGTCGAACTCCGCGTCCGGCCCCCAGCCGCGTGCATTCATCATCCACGAGCTGACGGGGAACAGCGTGGCCTCCTTCAGCTGATCGTCGATGCGGCCGAAGGACTGCTGCGAGTGCTTCACGTGCAGCGCGATCTGCTGCAGCGGCTCCGGCGAGTCGAGGCCCAGGTCGAAGTAGACCGTGAACGGCCCCTCTGCAGCCGGGGGCACGGGCAGGTTGGCGACGACCCAGCCGTGCTCGGTGGCCACGTTCAGCCACCCTTTCTGGATGCCCGTTGCCTTCTCGAGCCCGGCGGGATCCACCCGGAGTCGGCCCCAGGACGTGTCGTCGAGCGGCATCTGGGGATCCCAGAAGCTCACCTGCCAGGCCTCGACGCCCGATCCCGGAGCGACGTCGCGAACGACGCCCGGCACCTGCTCGTCCCCGCCTCCGCCGCCACCGCAGCCGGTGGTCGCGGTCAGGAGAGGAAGCAGGAGCACGAGGACGAGAAACGTGGGGTTGGCGTGTCGGTGATTCACGGTGCACCTCCATTGGGTCCGCCTCTTCAAGGCCGGCGCTGTCCTTGAACTGCGAGCGGGGCGGGACTCGAGACAGGGTCCGGTAGACGGTCGCGTCAGATCGCGGCTGCCGCCACCCGGCGGTGCAGATCCACGCCTTCGACGAGCGCCTCGCGGTCCTCCGGGCGCGCGCCTTCCTTCAGGATCGCCAGCGCATCCCGCGCCGCGACGAGGTGCGCGGGGTCGCTCGTCGCCTCCCAGAGCGCGAAGTGGCAGCCCATGCGCTCGAACACGGACAAGGAGCTCTCGTGTTGCTCCAGCGACACGCGCGCAGCCAGCACGTCGCCGGCGCCGATCGCGGCGAGGAGCGCCTCGGCCGGGAGCACCTGGCGCAGCAGCCCCTTCTCCCGGCTCCAAAGGAGAGCTGCGCGCAGGGGCTCGACCGCCTCGTCCTTTCGCCCGAGGTCGAAGAGCACGCGGCCCAACGCCAGGTGGACGGGGCCGTAGCCCAGCGCTTCGGGTGGGATCTTCGTAGCTCCTCGCTCCCAGAAGGCGAGGGCCTCCTCGGGACGCCCGATCCGCTCGGAGAGGTCTGCTCGCACGTCGCCGACGCCTCTGGGTACGTTCTCACCGATGAACGCCACCGTGTCCTCGAGGACCTGTCGCGCCTCCTCGATCCGCCCGCTGAGCACGAGGGCATCGACGAGACCGCGCGCCGCATTCCTGACCAGCAGCGGAAGCTGCAGGTCGCGGCCCGACTCGTAGCTCCCCTGCAGGTCCTCGAGCGCCTCGGAGAGCCTGCCCCGATCGGTCAGCAGCACGCCGCGGCGTAGCCGGGCCTGGGCCACCTGGAAGCGATGGGCCCCCTGCTCCGCCAGGCTCACGGCTTCCGACACGCGTTCGTACGCCTCGTCGAAGCGCCCGAGCTCCGTCAGGCAGTAGGCGACGTTCGCGAGTGCCATCTCCACATGGAACACGCCCATCTGCCGGTGCAGGTCCACGCTCCGCATCCCCAGGGCGATGGCGTCCTCCAGGCGTCCCGTGCGCACCGCGAGCTGGCCGAGCGTGAGGATGACGAGCTCCTCGGTGGGCAGGTCGCCGGCGCTGTGCGCGAGGGTCTGGGCGCGTTCGAGCAGGCGCTTCCCCTCCACCAGGTCCCCCCCGTACACGCGGGTGCGCGCGAGGTTCGCCAGGAGCCGACCTTCGTAGAAGGGATCGGGGTTCTTCTCGAGCGCAGAGAATCCGCGCCGGAAGCAGGCCTCCGCCTCTTCCACACGGTTCTCCTCCTTGAGCATCAGGCCCCAGTACGAGAGCAGGTAGGCTTCGCGAGCGCCGTCACCGGCCTCGTGTGCCCGCGCGACGCCCGCACGGCAGGCTGCATGCAGGGCCTCGCGGTTTCCCAGGCCCTCCTCCGCAGTAGCCCGGATGTGGAGGAACTCGACTTCGAGGCCCGCCGCGTCGGCCTCCCGCGCCAACCGGAGTCCTTCGTCGATCGGTGCCCGGGCGGGTTCGTAGGCGACGCGCGAAAGGAGGTGCGAGGCGACCTGGTACAACGCGACCGCCCGGTCCTCCCCGTGCAGGAGATCCGGCTCGTCGAGGGCACGCTGCGCCAACGCGGCGGCGCGCGTGAAGTCGTGGCGATTTCCGCGGAGGTGTCCGAGAGCCTGGCGCAGATAGGGTCGCGCACGGGTGGGCTGCCCACCCTCGAGGAAGTGCGTGGCCAGGGCGAGGGCGCGGGGTCCCGCAGGGAGTACGCCCTCCTCCTGCTCGAGCGCGCCGCCGAGCGCGGCGTGCCAGGTCTCCCTGAGCGCGGGGTGGATCTCGCCGTAGAGGACTTCCTGCACGATGTGGTGCTGGAACTGATAGTGGCGCTCTGCGGGCCGGAGCAGTCCGTGCAGGCGCTCGAGGCGTCCGAAGCGCTTGAGAGCCGCGATCCTGCCCAGGCCGGACGCCGCCGCGACGATGACGGGGTCGAACTCGTGGCCGCAGCACGCTGCCGCTTCGAGGAGCTCGCGATCCGCCGGCTCCAGCGCCGCGAGCCGGCCCGCGATGAACTCCCGGACGGAGGCCGGAATGCCCACCTCCGGCACGTCCTCGCCTCGAGTCGTCGGCTGACGGCGCAGGAAGTCGCGCGCGAACTCGAGCAGGAGGAAGGGGTTGCGGTCGGTGCGGTCGGCGAGCTCCATCACGCGGGCGTCCAGGTGGGGGTGCTCCCGAGCCGCTTCGCGCACGAGAGCCCGGCAGGCGCGCTCGCCGAGCCCGCCGAGCTCCAGGCGCTCCGCGTGCGGCAGCCGGTCGAGCTCCGCGGCCCACGTGGGCGTGGGGACGCTTCGCGCCGACCCCACGACCAGGACCGGGTCGCGCTGGAAGGCGCGTGCGAACAGCAGGAAGCGGGACCGCGCTTCCTCGGACGCGAAGTGCAGGTCCTCGAACACGAGCACGAGGGGCCGGTCCTTCGCGAGCGCTCGCAGCAGGTGCAGGTACGCGGCATCGAGGGACGAGGGGTCCAGATCGGGCACCGTGCCGCTGGGCGCGGTCCCGCGCAGGTGCCGCGCGAGCTGCGCGGCGAGCGCGGCCCGCGACGCGAGCAGCTGCCGCAGGCGGTGCTCAAGGTCGGCCGTTCCGAGCTTCTCGAGCAGGGCGGCGGCGAGACCGCCCTCGTCTCCGCCGATCACTCCCGGGCCGTGGGGGACGACGATCACCTGCGGCGCTTCGGGAGCGTCCTGGGACGCGGTCAGCCACTCGTAGACCAGACGGGTCTTTCCGATCCCCGCATCGCCCAGCACGAGCACCACGGCGCCCGTGCCGCTCCGCGCGTCCGCAAGTCGTTCGTCGAGCCGCGCCCACTCGGCGGTACGCCCGACGAACGACGTCGGTCGCTCCACGGAGATCAGGGCCGCCTCGGGTGTGGCCGCTTCCCGCCGGCGCGACCGCCACCACGTCGAACGCTCGTCCTCGTCCAGGACGTCAGCAAGCTCCTTCGCGGAGGCGAGGCGACCGTCGGCGTCGGGAGAGAGCAGGGTTCGGACGAGGGCGTCGAAGAACGGGGAGAGCCGGGGATTCGCGTCGCGCGGAGACGTTGCGCCGCGGTGCCCCTTGCCGCGGGCGAGCCAGCGTGTGCCGAGCGTCCGCGCAGGATGCCGGCCCGTCGAGAGCTCGTAGAGGAGGATGCCGAGGGCATAGAGGTCCCAGCGCGGGTCGGGGGCCTCGCCGGCAATCTGCTCCGGCGCCGCGTAGAGCAGCGACCCGACGAACTGCCCGGTCTGGGAGAGCCGGTTCGCCTCCTCCTGGAGGACCGCCACGCCCATGTCCATGAGCTTCACCGTCTCGTCGGTGGTGATGACCACGTTGTCGGGCTTCACGTCCCGGTGGACGAGGCCGGCGGCGTGAACCGCACGGAGGGCCCCGGCCAGTCGACGGGCGACGAGCCGGCACAGACGCTCGGGCACCACCTCCACCTCCGCGAGGAGTGCGCGGAGGTTCTGACCCTCCACGTATTCCAGGACGATGTAGGGCACCTCGTCGCCGTCGGCGTCGAGCAGGCCGGTGTCGAGGGTCTCGATCACGTTCGGGTGGGAGACGCGGCGGCCCGCCTCGGCTTCCTGGAGGAACCTGGCGACGAACTCCGGGCGGTCGAGCAGGTGGGGGTGCACCACCTTCACGGCGACGCGCTCGCCGGCCGCTTCGCCCTCTCCCGCCCCTTCGTAGACGGTTCCCATCCCGCCCCGGCCGATCTCGCGCACGATCCGCCACGGGCCGATGCGTTCGGGCGCGGCGCGCCCGCGCGGTGGGGGAGGCGGTTCGAGGTCGTTCACCGTGGATCGCCGGGGGACGGATTCGCCCTTCAGCCCCTCCACGATGGCGAGGACGGGAAAGAGCTCCCGGATGTCGTCGGCGAGGTCCGGGTGCGTCTCGGCGTAGTCTTCGATCGAGGGCGCTTCGCCCCGACGCGCGCGATCCACGAACTCCTCCGCGAGTCGGTCCAGCTCGGCCGACGGGTCGTCGGGTGCCGTCACGCTTCGCTCGCGCCCGGCGGCAAACCGTGCTCTTCGAGCACGGTGCGGAGGCGCTTCAGCGCCCGCACGTAGCGCTTGCTCGCCGCGGGCGGCTCGATGCCCAGCTCACGGGCGGCCTCGACGTTCGTCAGCTCCTCGAAGTGGCGGAGCACGAGCACCTCGCGGTCGGCCGGCCCCATGTCGTCGAGGGCCTCCTCGAGCTGCAGCCGCATCTCGCCCTGTGCGACCGCTTGCGTGGGCGTGGTTCCCTGGGCGAGCAGGTGCTTGACGAGGGTCACGGAAGAGGCCGACGGGAATCCCGGGTGCCCGCGGGAGACCTGACGCCGGGCGTCGCGCTTCTGCGCCCCGAGATGGCGGCGGTGGAGCGCCATGAGCTTCTGGGCGGTCAGGAAACGGACCCAGAGGAAGAACGGCATCCGCGGGTCCTGCAAATAGTCCGCGATGCGCCCCGGGACCTCGAGGTAGGTCTCCTGCAGGGCGTCCCAGGGGCTCACGCGG
>JAUXCH010000015.1 GCA_030618975.1 Planctomycetia bacterium | reverse complement strand
GGCGATCACGATGCGTGATGCACGGCCCAGGTCCGGTCGTGGACCTTGTAGATGAAGTACTTGAGCATCGCCTCGCTGATCTCGAAGTCGGCGATGACGCCGTCCTTCAGGGGCCGGATGGCGACGATGTTGCCGGGCGTCTTGCCGAGCATCTCCTTCGCCGTGTCACCGACCGCGCGCCCCTCGAGGAGGACCTTGTTGGTGCCCTTCTTCACGGCCACCACGGAGGGCTCGTTGAGGATGATCCCCCGTCCCTGCACGCAGACGAGCGTGTTGGCGGTTCCCAGGTCGATCCCCATGTCGATGGAAAACTTCCCGATGAGCCACTCGACGAGCTTGGCCATGGTCCCTCCCGAGGGATGGGCGGTGGGCGCCCCAGCGAACGCGGATGGCGGCTTCCGCCCCGGGCCGACAAGTGCCGGACCGGCGGGGAAGATACCGGGGGCCCCGGACGGAGTGCGCGGCCATCGCCGGATTGGGTTCCGGCCCCGTCCGGGCCCCGGGTCCGCGCCCAGGAATCGCCCGCCTGGAGCCTATACGCTTGACGCCACGACACAACCCGCTTGAATACAAGGGATTGGGGGCAAACGAGGATTGCCCCCCAACCTGAGGCGCTTTCCGGCCCGTCGCCCGAGTGGGGGGGGCCTGGGGCATGCTGTGGGGCGAGCGGGTCGCCAGAGGAGGTTCTCCCGGGTGAGGTTCAGAGGCCGCCATGTCTGGGGTGCGGTCCTCATCGCGCTCTTTGCGCTGCCGGTGCTCCGTCCCGAGGGGTTCCCCACCGTCGAGCGCCCGGTCGCCGACACGTTCGCCTGGTTCGGCAAGATCCGGGTGCTGAACCCCCACCTCTGGGGGTCCACCGTGTCCGCGAGCGGGGAGGAGGAGGCGGCGGAGAGGAGCGACTACGCACGCGGGCTCGAGCGCGAAAACGCGGTCCTGAGGGAGGAGTACGCGCAGCGTCTCCGCCTGGAGGAGGACCTCGTCGGCCTGAAGGGCGCGCTCGAGGGGCTCGCGAGCAGCGGGCTCGATCGCCTGCCGCGCGTCCTCGTGGCGCGCGTGCTCAGGACCGCCGACGCCTCCGCGTATCGCCGGAGCGTCCTGATCGATCGCGGTTCGGACGACGGGCTTCGTTCGGGGATGGCCGTCGTCTCGGGTCGGGTCTTCCTGGGCACCGTGGAAGTCGTCCACGCGCGAAGTGCCCTGGTGAAGCTGGTGAGCGATCGCCGCAGCCGGCTCGAGGTCGCCGTCCGCACCACCGCGAACGAGCGCCTCTGCGGGTTCGTCCACGGGCGCGGAAGCGGCACGGTCGACGACGAGCTCGACGTGCGATTCGTCTGCCTGCCCGTCCGTGACGACGTGGGACCGGGGGGGGCCGGCCGCGTCCTGCCCGGCGCCCCGGTGTTCACCTCGAACGCCGATCCCCTCGTGCCGGCGTCACTGCTCGTCGGCTTCGTCACCGAGGTCTCCGACAAGGACCTCGACGGGATGCCCCGGATCCGCTTCCGGCCGGCCCTCGATCTCGCCCGGGCCACGCGGGTCCTCGTCGTCATTCCCCAGTAGTCCCCCCCGGGGCGTCCGCCCCGCCCGGTAGCGTCTCCCCAGGGGCGTTGCCCTCGCCTCGTCCTGGAGCCGCCGGTGGCCCTCTTCGCGTTGTGGTGTTTCGTCCTGATCGCCGGGGCCCTGCCCGGGCTGTGGCCGGACGTGCTCGCGATGTCGGACCATCCGCCCGATCCCTGGGTCCTGCTCGTGGTCTACCTCGCGTTCCGCGGACGGGGATTCAGGGCCGTGGGCTGGGGCATCGCACTCGGCCTCGTGCGCGATGCCCTGTCCCTGGATCCGCTCGGCACGCACGCGTTCGTGCTGGGCACCACGGCGTTCCTCTTCTGCGAGGGGGGGCGCCGGCACCGCTCTCCGGTCGACGGCCCGCTGCGTCTGTTCGGGACGTTCGCGGCCGCGCTCGTGGCCGGGTGGCTCTACTTCCTGCGCATCCTCCCCATGGGGGGCGCGGGAGTGACGAGCGCCGACGTGTTTGGCGTCGTCCCGATGGCGTTCTGGACGACTCTCGTGGGCGTCGGCCTCTATCCCATCCTCGACCATTTCCGGATCTTCGACGATCTGCTGGGACGACCTCGTGGCCTTCCGGCGTAGGCTCCGCCGGCTGTTCCTCCTGATCGCCCTGGCCCTCTCCGCGGTCTGGCTCCGATCCCTCGAGCTGCAGGTGGTGGAGGGAGCCGAGTGGCGGGCCGAGGCGAGGAAGAGGCGAGAGCGCCTCGTCGTGACCGGGGGCCCGCGCGGGAAGATCGTCGATCGGGACGGCAAGGTGCTCGCGGTCGACCGGCCCATGTTCCAGCTCGCCTTCGTCGGCTGGGAGTACCGGCGTCGCGGGCGCCTGCGCTGCACCGCCTGCGGAGCGATCCACTACCACGACGTCGATCGGGCTCCCAGGCGGCCGCGCTGCCGGTGCCACGAGGAGTCGTCGCGCCTCGAGCCGCTGGCCCTCCCCGATCCCTCGCCGCTGGAGGATCTGCTCGAGCTGCCTACCGGCGAGCTCGCGCGCCGGGCCGCGGATCGCCTGCAGAAGGTCGAGGAGCTGGTCGGGGCCAGGCGCGAACGGCTCGACGCAGAGGGTCGGCCCGGCTTCCTGGCGCACGACGAGGAGCGCCTCTACCGCGCCGACCTGCTGCACCGTCCGTACGTGATCGTGCCGAGGATCCCCGAGGAGGCGATTCGGCTGCTCGAGCTCGACGCGGACGGACGCTACCGCGGTTTCCGCGTACGAACCGTCCTGCGCCGCCACTATCCCGAGGGCGGGCCCGCCTCCCAGCTCCTCGGATTCGTCAGTGTCGTGCGCGATCGGGAGGAACTGGCCGCGCTCAGGCGCCGGTACGCCCGGAACGTGAGCCTCGACACGCGCGTGGGCCGGGCCGGGCTGGAGAGAGGCCTGGAGGACCTGCTGATCGGGCGCTTCGGGCGCGAGCGGCAAGCCCGCGACACGGACGGTGACTTCACGGAGGTCGTGTGGTCGGAGCCCCCGCAGTCGGGGAAGCAGGTGCGGCTGGCGCTGACGGTCGAGGCCTGCCGGGTGGCCGAGGAGGTGCTCGCCTACCGCGGGCGGTCTACGGGGTACTTCCCGCAGACGCAGCCGTCGGGCGGATTCGTCGCCCTCTACGCGGACACGGGGGAGATCGTTGCGTGGGGCGAGATGCCGCGCCTCGACGTCACGAAGGACCTCGATCGGATCTTCTCCAGCGCCGATCGGAAGGCCCGCTTCGACCCCGCGATCGGGGAGTGGGTCCTGCCCGACGGCGTGGACCCCCCGCCCGGCCAGACGGTCGACCAGTGGCGTGCGTGGCTCACGAAGCCCGCGTCCCGGACACTCAGCCGCGTGTCGCAGATCCCGGTGGAGCCGGGGAGCACGTTCAAGGTCTTCATCGGGATGGGGTTGCTCGACGGGTTGCGGCAGATGCCGCCCGGCACGTCGCTACCGTACGGCGACCTGTTCGGCTGCCGCGGTCTCGATGGCTACCCCGGCTGCCACTTCCACGCCGCGGTCGACTTCGTCGGCGCGCTCGAGGTCTCCTGCAACCGCTACTTCGCGTACTCGCTCCGTGACTTCTCCCCCTACTGGAAGGTCTACCGCCGCACCGTCCCCGTCCTGCTCGCAGGGCTGGGTTTCGGCCGGCCGACCGGCGTGGACGTCTGGGGCGAGGCGCCGGGCACCCTGCTCCGCGACTACGTCGACTTCGATCTGTTGGACGTCGTCCACCGCGCGTGCGTCGCCGTGCGCGAGGCGCGGGGCGTCTCGGCCGAGGACCTCGCCATGCGCACGCTGGGTCGCGTGCCGCCGCGCGTCGCGGGCCGCGATCCCCGCCGCCTCGGCAGCCTGCTGGAAGCCGTGCTGGGCGAAGCCGTCGGCGTAGCCGGCGCGGCGGGCCAGGTCGCCCTCACCGTCCAGCCCGGCGAGCGCAATCCGCTCGATCCCCACGACGAGCGCGTCCTCCCGATCCGGTTCGAGGTGTTCGCGCGGCCGCACCCGCAGGCCGCGGCCCCGCGCCCCCCGGATCTCGTGAAACTCCGCGCGCGGGTGCGCCGGCTGGGTGGCCGCCTCGAGGCCGAGGTCCAACCGCAGGGCGTCGTCACCTTCTCCTTCGAGCTGCGCTACCGCGAGCCCGTCGGACGCGCGCCCGGCGAGCCCAACCTCATCCTCCCCGACGACGGACGCAACCTCGGAATCGGCCAGGGCCCGATCAGCGCCACGCCCCTCCAGATGGCACGTGCCGTCGCCGCCCTCGCCAACGGCGGCCGCCTCGTGACCCCGCACGTCGCGATCTCCGCAGACGGCGTACCCCTGGTGAAGCCGGCGCGGACGATCTCGCTCGACCCTCGCGACGTGGACCTCGTCCGCGCGGGCATGCGCGCGGTGGTCGACGGCAACCACGGCACGGCAAGGGAAGCCGGCTGGGATGCCGTGCCCGCCGAGGTCTACGGCAAGACCGGGACGGCCCAGGTCGGCAAGTGGTGGCTCCCCGGGGAGCGGCCCGGGAAGGGGCCCTGGCACCACTGGTTCGTCGGCTTCGGCGAAGCCCGCGGCTTCCGCCCGCTCGCCTTCGCCTGTGTCCTGCACGCGCGCACGGAGGGCGCGGCCGCGCTGACGTCGGCCAAGGCCGTCCGCGAGTTCCTGACCTGGTGGTACACGGCGGGCCCGGACACCGCCGGAAGAAGGAGGTGAGCAGGGCGTGCGCGAGATGACCCTCGGTCAGCGCCTGAAGCGCGCGAACTGGCTGCTCCTGGGCCTCGCCCTCGTGCTGGCCGGACTGGGGGTGGTCTGCGTGCGCGTGGCTTCGGTGGGCAAGCCGGTGGACTACGGGGCGCAGCAGCTGCGCTGGGTCGCGGTCGGGGTCGCCGCGTGCCTCCTCACGCTCTCCGTTCCCTACATGCGGTTCGTGCGGCTCCGGTACCTCCTCTACGCGGCCGGGCTGCTCCTGCTCGCGGCCGTGCTGGTCATCGGCGTCGGCGGCGCAAACTCGAACGTGCAGCGGTGGATCCGCATCGGCGGGTTCAAGGCGCAGCCCAGCGAGTTCATGAAGGTCATCATGGTCATCGTCCTGGCGGGCTACATCCGCTACGAGACGCGCTACCGGCGCTTCCGCGGCCTCGCCTTCCCCTTTGCGCTGACGTTGGTCCCCGTGCTGCTCATCATGCGACAGCCCGATCTCGGGACGGCGCTCCTGCTCATCCCGCTCCTCTTCGTCCTGCTGTACGTCGCGGGGGCCCGGCCCCACCACCTCGGGATCGTGGCGCTCGGCGGCCTCGTCGCCGGCCTGCTGCTGTACTTCATCCCCGGCCTGATGGGGGAGTACCAGAAGAACCGCGTGCGCGTGTTCCTGATGCAGAACAGCCAGGACACCGCGATCCTCCGCAACCTGGGCCACCAGCTGCACAACAGCAAGACCGTCGTGGGCAGCGCGAGCGCGCTGGGCGAGGGCACCGGGGACGACGCGGCCGAGGCGGTCCAGTTCCTGCCCGAGCGGCACTCCGATTTCATCTTCCCCGTGCTGCTGACGGTCCTCGGCTCGGTGGGGATGACCGTGTTCCTGCTCCTCTACCTGCTGTTCGTCTGGCTGCTGCTGAGGACGGCGCTGAGGGTGCGGGAGCCGGCCGGGCGGCTGCTCGCCGTCGGGATCGCCACGCTGTTCGCGTGCCAGGCGACCGTCAACATGGCCATGACCGTGGGCCTGCTCCCGATCGTCGGCATGCCCCTGCCGTTCCTGTCGTACGGGGGATCCAGCCTGCTGACCTCCTTCGTCGCCCTGGGCCTGGTCCTGAACGTGGGGGCCGACCACCCGGTGGAGTTCGGCCGCGGGGACTTCGACTGACGACCGGTGCCCGCGGCGTACGATGTCCGCCATGAAGCCCGGCACCGCACTCTTCGTCATGGTCCCTCTCGTCGCCGTCGTCGCGGCCTTCCTGTTCGTCGCGCAGCGTGGCGCGGGCGCGGGACCACTCGCCGACGGCGTCTACTGGAACGAGCAGATCGCCCGTTTCCTCCGCCGACGCGTGGCCGACACGTACGTGGACGAGCTCGGCGAAGAGCGGGCGGCCTTCGCCTTCTACCGGGCGATGGACGCCTACGTCCACGCGCTCGACGAGTACAGCGATTTCATCCCGCCCGAGGAGCACCGCCGCTGGCGCGAGACCACCACCGGCCGCTACGCGGGCCTCGGGATCAAGATCTCGCCGGTGCCGGAGGGACTGGAGATCGTCGGCCTCCTCCCGGGCGCTCCCGCGGCGCGGGCGGGCCTGAAAGCCGGCGACGTGGTCGTGTCGGCCGACGGGACCTCGCTGGCCGGCGTCGGCACGGAGCGCGTGGAGGCCCAGCGCCTCCTCAAGGGCGAGAAGGGGAGCCCCGTCACGATCGGCATCCTGCAAGGACCGCGCCCCCCTTCGGAGGGGCCGCCTTGGGGTCCGCCGAAGCTCTTCCGCATCCTCCGCGCCGTGATCCGGCCGCCGGACGTGTACGCGCGGCGCGTGGGGGCGAAGGGCGAGTACGGCGTGATCCGCCTGGCCGAGTTCACGGAAGGTACGGAGGGCGACTTCTCGAGCGCGCTCGAGGGGCTGCTCGAAGCCGGTGTCAAGGCCGTCGTGCTCGACCTCCGCGGCAACGGTGGTGGCGTGCTGCCGACGGCCGTGGCCGTCGCGGACCGTTTCGTGGACAAGGGGGTGATCGTGCGCATGGAAGGTCGTACGCCGCGCGCCAACCGCGTGTACGAGGCCCGATCCGAGAACACGGTGTCCGACACGCTGCCGCTCGTCGTGCTGGTCAACGGGCGGAGCGCGAGCGCGAGCGAGGTCGTGGCCGGCGCCCTCCAGGACCACCGGCGCGCGCTCCTCGTCGGAGAGCGGACCTACGGCAAGTTCCTCGTGCAGCAGATCACCGACGTACCCGACCAGGAGGTCGCCCTGCAGCTGACCACGTCGCGCTACTACCTCCCCTCGGGACGGTCCTACCAGCGCTCGCACTGGAACGACGGCGGTCGAAACGGCAGGAGGACCACCGAGCGCGACACGTCTCCAGCCGGCATCCTGCCCGACATCGTCGTGCCGCTCGACGACGAGCAGCACGAGAGGATCGCGAAGTTCCAGAGGAACGAGGAAGCGGTGCCGTGGGGCGAGGCGAAGCCGTTCCCGGAGGTCGCCGACGACTGGGTGGATCCGCAGCTCGCCCGCGCGCTCGAGCTCCTCGAGGGCCAGCTCGTGCTCCGCCGCATCCGCGGGACCCCGCGTTAGCCGGGCCCCCCCGTGCTCGTCCTCGGCATCGACACGTCCTGCGACGACACGTCTGCGGCGGTGCTCCGCGCGCCGCGCGAAGTGCTCAGCAACGAGATCGCGACGCAGTACGATCTCCACGCCGCCTTCGGCGGCATCGTCCCCGAGATCGCCAGCCGGGCGCACGCGGAACGCATCACCCTCGTCGTCGAGAGGGCGCTGGTCAAGGCCGGCATCACGCTCGACGACCTCGACGCCGTCGCCGTGACCCACAGGCCGGGCCTCGTCGGATCGCTGATCGTCGGCGTCGCCGCCGCGAAGGCGGTTGCCATGGCCCGCGGGGTCCCGCTCGTCGGCGTCGACCACATCGAGGCGCACGTCGTCGCCGCGATGGCGGAGCACGACGACCTCGAGCCGCCGTTCGTGGCGCTCGTCGCGTCCGGCGGCCACACTTCGCTCTACGCGGTGCGGAGCGAGGGCGACCTGGCCTGCCTCGGGGCCACGATCGACGACGCGGCCGGCGAGTGCTTCGACAAGGTCGCCGTGCTCCTCGGCCTGCCACAGCCCGGTGGGCCGTCCGTCAGCCGGCTGGCCGTCGAGGGCGATCCCGCGGCCGTCCGCTTCCCGCGCTACCGCGCGAAGGACGGCTCGCTCTCGTTCTCCTTCTCGGGGCTCAAGACCGCGGTCCTCTACTTCCTGAAAGGTCCGGGCGGCAAGCGCGACGCGCCGGACCGCGAGGACCTCGGCGTCTCCCACGCCGACGTCGCCGCCTCGTTCCAGCGCGCCGTGGTCGACGTCCTCGCCGACCGGTCCCTCGAAGCGGCCGCCCGCGAGGGCGCGCGCGATCTCGTCGTCGGCGGTGGGGTGGCGGCGAACCGGGAGCTCAGGCGCCTCCTCGCCGAGCGCGCGCCCGAGGGCCTCCGGGTCCGCTTCCCCTCACCGGCCCTGTGCGTCGACAACGGCGCGATGGTCGCCCTTCGCGGGGCGCAGCTGCTCGCCGCGGGCCGCCTCGACGACCTCGGGCTCGACGTCTCGCCCACCGGCCGCGCCTGAGGGGCCGTGAGGAAAGGCCCGTGAGATTGCGGCCACGCCCCTTTCGTGGTGCGATTGGGCGCATGAGACGGCGTGGCTCCCACCCCCTGCTCGGCGTGAGTCTCGGCCTGCTGCTGGTCGCAGGTCTCGGCTTCGCGTCGCCGTCGCAGGGCGAAGAGGAGGAGAGGGGAGCGGGGGTGGAGGGGGATGCGGGACCCTTCGAGTGCCCGGCCCGGGCCCTGGTCGCCGAGGACGACGCGGGACTCCTGCGCGTCTACGACGGCATCCGGAAGGGCTTGGAGCAGGCGCACCTGCCCCGCGTCTGCCGCGAGGACCTGGACGGGACGGGTGAGGTGCTCGACCGGCTGGAGAAGGAGCCGCCCGTGCTCCTGTTCGTGATCGGCCGCGTGGCGGCCCAGCGGCTCGGCAAGCGGCTGACCGCCGTCCCGCGCGTCTACGTGGACACCGCCTGGGACGTGAACGGCGAGGAATTCCCGCCCGCCCCCGAGCCCGTGGCTCCCGCGGCCGTCGTGCGCAGCGTCCTCAAGCCCGTCCACGTCGCCGAGATCCTGCGGGAGCTCACCGGCGGCCGGCCTGCCGGCCGGCTCTCGTGGGAGGCGTCGACGCCGGCGCTCGAGACCCTGGCCGAGGACGTCGCCCTCGCGGCGGGTTTCCGCCCGGCGACCGGCGAGGAGCCCGGCGTCCTCCTGCACCTGCGCTTCGGCATGGGCGAGACGCCGGCACCCCTCTCGGGCCTCCTCGAGCGGGCCCGCGCCGAGCGGCGTCTCCTGCTCTCGGACGACGTCGGCCACTGGCGCCGCGGCGTGCCCGTCCTGCTGCTACCCGACCACCGACTCCTCGGTCGGATCGCGGCCGACGCCGGCCGTCGCCTGCTCGCGGCCCCCGACCCGCCGCGCGTGATCCTCGAGCGGGTGGCGGTGTCGGAGCTGCGCGTCGACCTGAACGCCGCACGGGACCTGGGCCTCGACCTCCCGGTCCCGTTCCTGGCCGGTGCGGACGTGCTGCGCGGTCCGCGCCGGGCCGAGGGGCGCTGATGCGTTCCCGTTCCGTCGTCTGGCTGACCCTCCTGATCCTCGGCACCCTGGTCCTCGCCCTGGGAGCCGCCGTGGTCGCGTGGATCGCGGCGGAGGACATCACGCAGTCCCGGACCGACGCGCGGCTCCAGCACGAGGCGGCCGAGCGCGAGCTCCGCGCCCTGGCGCGGGACCTGGTGGGGGAGGCCCAGCAGAGCGCGCGACGCCTCGTCGAGGGCGCGGACCGCCGTCTGAGACTCTGGATCGCGGAGGAGCCGCTCTCGCTCTACCGGGACCCCGTGACGCACGGACTCGACCTCGAGGCGCTGCGGCAGGGACTCAAGGCGGAGGTCAGCACGCGCTCCCTCGCCGAGAAGGACCACGTCGACATCGTCACCCGCGCCATGGCGGCTCACGCCGACGCGCGCATCGAGCGCGTGGCCGAGGGCCTCGAGGCTGCCGCGCGCGGCCAGGCCGAGGCCGCCTCGGAGACGCGCCGCGACCGGCTCGTGCTGCGCCTCGCCCTGCTGCTCGTCGGGATGGCCGTGTTGCTCGCAGGAACGCTCTACGTCCTCGTCCTCGCACCCGTGCGGCGACTCCGCGCCGTGGTCGACCGCATCGCCTCCGGCGATCTCGCCACGCCGGTCACGCAGGACCGCTGGGTCTCGCGCGAGATGGACGTGCTCGCTTCGGACGTGGACCGCATGCGCGATCAGATCCACCGCGCGACGGAGAACCTCGAGGCCCAGGTCGAACGCAAGACCGAGCGGCTGGCCCACACGCTCGACGAGCGTACGAAGGCGCTCGAGGAGCTGCGCACCGCGCAGGATCACCTCGTCCAGGCGGAGAAGATGGCCGGGCTCGGCACGCTCGCCGGAGGCGTCGCCCACGAGTTCAACAACCTGCTCGGCGGCATCCTCGGTTGTCTCGAGAGTGCCCGCGCCGGCACCGACGATCCGTCCGTCCACGACGACCTCTCGATGGCGCAGCGGACCGCCGGTCGCGCGGCCGAGCTCGTGAGTGCCCTCCTCGGCGTCGCGCGCCCCGGCAGCGGACGCTTCGAGCCCGTCCCTCTGGAGACCGTCCTCGACGACGTGCTGCGGGCCGCCGCCGTCACCGCTCGCCAGCGTGGGATCGAGCTCGCCTCCGAGATCGAGGCGTCCCCCGTGGTCGAGGGCGACGAGGGACAGCTCCACCAGGTGGTCCTGAACCTCGTCACCAACGCGTTGCAGGCCGTGGACGACGGGGAACGGATCGTGGTCCGGTTGGCGGCCACGGAGGGCCGCGCCCTGCTCGAGGTCCGGGATTCCGGGCCCGGCGTC
The DNA here is from genome assembly GCA_030618975.1 of Planctomycetia bacterium. GTDB lineage: Bacteria > Planctomycetota > PLA2 > PLA2 > JAEUHO01 > JAUXCH01. The sequence continues at coordinate 8,394 of JAUXCH010000015.1, read as the reverse complement.
GACCCCGAGGACCGCGGCCGGGTCTTCGAGCCCTTCTTCACGCGGCGCTCGGGCGGCACCGGACTCGGTCTCTTCGTCTCCTACGGCATCGTGGAGCGCCACGGGGGCCGGATCGAGGTGGACGAGGCTCCCGAGGGGGGTGCCCGCTTCACCGTCCGGCTGCCCCTCGCCCGCGAGCCGTCGGCCCGGGTGTAGCCCAAGGGAGCAGATCCGACGCCGATTCGGCCCGCGGATTGCGTAATGTGTCACCCATGGAAGACACCTCTCCCCCCCGCGGGCGGATCCTGGTCATCGACGACGAGGAGAGCCTGCGCCACGCGCTCGGCAAGGGTCTGACCCGGGCGGGGTTCGACCCCGTGGAGGCGGCCACCGGCCGTGCCGGCGTGGACCGGTTCGCCGAGGGCGCGATCGATGCCGTCCTGACCGACATGCGTCTGCCCGACATCGACGGCCTGGATCTCGTGGCCATCTTCACGCAGATGGCCCCCGAGGTCCCCGTCGTCGTGATGACCGGCTACGGCTCCATGGAGACGGCGCTCGAGGCGATGCGCCGCGGAGCGCGCGACTTCGTCCAGAAGCCCTTCGTGGTGGAGGACGTGATCCGCCTGCTCGAGCGCGGCCTCGCCGAGCGCCAGCTCAGCCGCGAGAACCGCCGCCTCCGAGCCCTCGTCGAGCGCCGCTTCGCAGAGACCGGCTTCGAGAAGGTCGACGAGGAGCTCCGCGCGCTCGGGCACGACCGGGAGGGCCCGCACGCGAGCGCCCCCTCCCCGAACGGCGCAGGCCCCATGCCGCTCCGCGAGGCCCACCGCCGCTTCGAGGTGCAGTACGTCGAGGAGCTCCTCGCGCGCACGGGCGGCAACGTCGCCGCCGCGGCACGGCTGGCCGGCATCAGCCGCCCGAACTTCCACAAGAAGCTGAAGACGCTGGGCATCGACGCCGGCCGCTTCAAGAGTGCCGCGCGCCGCGGTCGGACCTCCGACCTCTGACGCACCTCGCGTCCCCTCGCGAGAAGGAAGGTTGACCATGCGCACTGCCGTCTACCCCATCGTCCTGATCCTCGTCGCCCTCGGCGTCTGGTGGATCGTGAAGCCGGAACCCGAGCCCGACGTCGTCCTCTACTGCGGCGTCGACCAGGACCAGAGCCGCCAGATCGCCGAGCTCTACGAGCGGGAGTTCGGGAAGCGCGTGCTCTACCAGGGCGAGAGCGAGAGCATGCGCTCGATCGGTCTCCCGCAGACGCTCCGCAGCGAGAAGGCGAATCCCCGCGCCGACGTGTTCTGGTCGAACGAGATCATGAACCTGGTCGATCTCTCCGACCGCGGCCTGCTCGACGCGTTGCCCCCCGGCGTGGCCGAAGCGTTCCCGCCCGAGTGGCGCGACCCCAAGGGGCGCTACGTCGCCTTCGGCGCACGCGCCCGCGTGTTCCTGGTCAACACGGATCTCCTCCAGGAGCAGGACTACCCCTCGTCGCTCGAGGACCTGCTGGACCCCAAGTACAAGGCGCTGGGCCTCACCACCTGCATGGCGCGTCCGCTCACGGGGACCACGTACACGCACGCCGTCGCGCTGCTCACGAAGGACGAGGCGGAGGGCAAGCGCTTCCTGGACGCCGTCGCCGAGGCCGGCGCCGACGGGCGCATGAAGCTCGTGCAGAGCAACGGCCGCTCGATGAACCTGGCCCGCAACAAGGAGAACAAGGTCGCCTTCAGCCTGACCGACACCGACGACGCCTGGGTGGCGATCCGCGACGGCGACCCCGTGACGGTCGTCTACCCGGACCAGGGCGAAGGGCGGCCCGGCACCGTTCTCATCCCGAACACCGTCGCGCTCGTGAAGGGCCGCCCGCACCCCGAGGCCGCGGCGGACCTGCTCCGCTGGCTCGTGACGGAGGCGAGCGAGATCCGTCTCGCGAACGGCCCCTCCGCCCAGATCCCGCTTCGCACGGACCTCGCCGGCGCCAACCTGCCCGACCACGTCAAGCGTCCGGGCCGGGACTTCCGCGCGGCGGACGTCGACTGGCAGCAGGTGGGGCGGAACCGCGACCGCTGGCTCGACTACCTCAACGCGCGCTTCCGCCCCGCGCCTTGACAATCCCGGGGGGTGCGCCGACCCTCCGCGCACGAGCAAGCCCCGTTCGTCTATCGGTTAGGACACTGGCCTTTCAAGCCAGCAAGGCGGGTTCGACTCCCGCACGGGGTACCACCTGACGGCCCGCCGGAGACACCCTCCCGCGCGCCGTCTCTCCAGGGGGATCCCCATGAGGGCCAGGTCGAGGATCGCGGCAGCCACCGCGACGGTCCTCGTGGCGATCCTGGCGGTCCTTGGTTCGAGCGCCTTCGAGAGGCAGGGCCGCCGTGACTCCCTCCCGGCAGGCGGACTGCCCGTGCCGCCGGATGTTCGCCTGCGAGGCGCCGGGCCCGCAGAGCCACCGCAGGGTGTCGTGGATGCCGCACCGAGAGAGGTCGCGGAAGCAGTCGCCGCAGACGATTCCGAGGGGCAGGTCGTGGTGGGGGGCAGGGTCCTCGGCTCCGACGATGGCGAGGCGGTCGAGGGCGCGTGGGTCTTCGTCCCCCTGGAGGACGCACGTGAGATCCCCACGCACCGGGCGGCGACCACGGGCGATGACGGGGTCTTTCGCCTGACCGTCGATCGTCACGACCCGTCGTGGATCCGCGTTCAAGCGCCCGGCTATCTCCCCCAGGACGCTCCGCTGCCGGCCGTGAACGAGATGCCCGAGATCCTCCTGCACCGTGGGGCGAGCATTCGGGGTGTCGTCGTTGCCGACAGTGGGGAACCACTTGCGGGTGCGCGAGTGTGGTGCGCGCTTCCGTCGAATCGGGTCGCGTGGCCGAACGTCCGCACCTCCATCCCGGCGTCCGGTCCTGCTGCCGGAAGCGAGGCGGTCTCGTCCACCAACGGTGAGTTCGTGCTGGAGGGCCTCGATGCATCCCGGGAGTACGTGTTGCGTGGCGCGAAGCCGGGGTGGGGTGACCGCTCCCGGGCACGGCGCGTCGTCCCGACGGGCGAGACGGCGAGCATCGTTCTCTGCCCGACCGCCACGCTCTCCGTCTCGTGCATGGACGCCGCGACGGGCCTGCCCGTAACGGCCGTCTCTCTGCTCTGGTCGACACCGAGGGGCTTCTCGCAGCTCTCTACGACGGCGTACGCGAGGGCGACCGGGGCTCTCCCGGCACGGGAGGATCCCTCTCATCTGACGATTCGGCTCCTGCGAACGGACCCGGGAGTCGACTCGGATCGAGAGCTCACGCTGAGATTCCGTGCCTGCGGGTTCGGGTATCAGGACGAACGCGGGTTCGTCCGCCTCCGGCTCGCGGAGGCGCAAGACGCGACCGTTCTCATGCGTCCCCTCGCATCGACGCGCCTCGGATCCGTCCGTTTCTCGGCGGCCTATCCCGGTGGGCTTCCGTACAGCGGATATCTCGTTCTCCGGTGTGCAGGTGGCGCCGGGCCGGTTCCGGGAAGCGTGGAGATCGCATTCGACGAGGGTCGCTCCGAACGGGCGGTGCTCCTGCCGGCGGGAGCCCTGACGGTGCGGATCGTGGGAGCTCGGAAGTCCGGGTTCTGGTGGAAGCCTGCCGGACCGCCGGCCGAGGTTCTCGTAGAGGGTGCTTCCGGAGTGCAGGCGATCCGTCTCGTCGTGGAGGGCAACGAGGTGCGGCTGGACGTTCGGGATCCTGCGGGACGGCGCGTGCGGGGATTCGACGTCGAGGTCTTCCGTGAGGGGCGCTCGCGCGGCTCCTGGTCGATCTGGGACGTGCCCCGGTGGGAGGAGGAGGGTCGGGCCCTACCCCGCTTTCCTGCCTTGATGTTGCCACCCGGAACGAGCAGGGTGGAGGTCAGGGTTCCGGAACTCGGGGCGGGTTCCATCGACCTCGCCCTGTCGGGGGACGGAGTGCCGCGGGAGTGTCTCGTCCGGCTTGGCCCGGAGGCATCCGATCGGGCTCGGCGCCTCGAGGACTTCGAGAGGCGTCTGCGGGAGAGATTCGGACGCTAGTCCCGCAGGGAGCCCGGGCACGAACCGACCCGCGGTGAGAACGGAGGGCGAAGGCCGGAGCGCAGAGCCCGCGCAGACGCTTTCCGTGCGTCGCGCGCGTCAGTCTTCGTCGCCTGCGGCCTCCAGCAGTCGCACCCCGCGCAGCGCGCGCCCCGCTCTCCGAAGCTCCACGGCGAAGCGCTGCAGTTCGATGAGGCGTTCGAGTCGCTGCTCGGGAGTGAGCGCGAGGCTCTCCCTGAGGAGAGTGACGTCCACCTGGTCGCGATAGAGCCGGGCTCAGGGGGTCGTCGCGGAGACGGGGACCGTTGGGTGGCATCCCCCGCATTCTACGCGCAGGGATCCGCTTGTCGGCTCCACGGCGAACACGCCGTGCGAACAGGTGTGCTCGTCGAGGTCGTTCGTCGCCTGGGCCTGGCGGAGCCAGAGGTCCCACCACGCGAAGAGCTCCGCCTCCGAGAGCTCGCGGAGGTCCAGATCCTCCTCGCTGAGGAACTCGTCGCGGAGGTTCGTCATGCGTCCTCCGAGGGAACGTGGGTGGGAAGAACGCCGGTCGCGCGTTCCACGACGCGGGCGTGGGCCTCGGGCAACGCCAGTCCCGAGATCTCCCGCTGGACGTCCGGCCAGAGCGAGGCCCAGTCCGACGCGGCGTCCAGGTAGCGGCGCAGCCGCGGTTCGTTGGCGTGGATGAGCGTACGACGCTCTGCGTCCAGTGCCACCTCGAGTGCCTCCAGACCGTCGTGCGTCGCGCGAAGCACCGACCGTTCGCTCTCGAGCTCACGGACGAGCTCGGGGTGTGCGCCGGCCAGCGCCAGGAGGTCTCGCGCACTCCGCGAGCAGAGCAACTGATCGCGGGGGCTCTCGAGCAAGCGGGCCAGCTCGCCGATCACCGCGTAGTCCTTCTCACGGTTGGTCTTCTTGAGCTCGATGAGTCTCCGTGCGTCCACGAACGGAAGGTCGGCTCCCGCTTGTTCCTTCCAGAGCCCGTCCAGGTCCTGGGGCGTGAGACGAGGCGGTCGCGTCACGAAGTCGGTTCGCACGCGGAGACCGTCCTGCTGGAACTGGAGGTGGGCGCTCCATCCGCCTTCCATCCACCGTACGTCGAGGGGCGCGCCGAATCGGTAGCTCGCGCCGTGTCCCGCGAGCACACCCAGGACGTGGTCCAGCGCCTCGGGGGTCTCGCCGAGGATCCAGTCACCGTCCTTGCTCATGATCGCGAGGCGGTGCAGGACGACCGCCTGGCCGCTGCTCAGGACGGCGCGAAGCCGTTCGGCGTTGAACTCCCGAGTGAGATCGACGTAGAGGCTCACGCGCCGACGCTAGCAGGAAGCTCCGCGGTCTCCAAGCCGCCGGAGTCGTCGTTGGGCACGCCGCCCCCTTCGTCGAGAGGAGCAGCGACTCGGAAGCCCGGGCCTTCCCGGCTCTTTGCGAGGACCGGGCCGAGGCGTGCTCGCGAGACGACGGCCGAGACCTACAACTCCTCGGCGAGCTTCCGAAGTCGGGACCGGACCGCCTCCTGCTCCCGGACGGCGGCCTCGTAGAGCGCATCGTCGCGGTAGCCCAGGACCGCCTCGCGGATGAGGTCGGAGAGGACGTCGGGGCGGAGTGCGTCGAGCTCCCAGCACTTCGAGCCGTACTTCACGGCGTAGTCCCGATACCGGGCGTCGGTCTCCTTCGCGTAGTTCGGAGGCGGTTTGTACTTCCGAACCTGGTCCAGGTTCAGGGCGACGCGGACGACCGGAACGTCCTCCCCCGCGTAGCGGGAGAGCCACTCCCGCAGGTCCCGCGTTGCGTCGATGCCGGACGGATCGTGGTCGCCGAGATGGAGGACGACGAGCCCTCGACCTCGCGCATGACCTGCGTCGAACTTCGCCGTGATCGATGCGTAGCCCCGGCAGCTGATGTACCCGACCTGGAGCCCGCGGCACGCCGGCTCGTCGACGCCCAGGAGCGCGTCCTTCTCCACCCAGACCTCCGGTCTGCGCTCGTGGCCCGCCCAGTGATTGGTCGAGTAGCGGCTCGCCAGACCCCGCACCTCGTCCTCCGGGGAGCCGTGGACGTGCGCCCGATGAAACACCCGGCCGCGGTCCTCGAAGGCGTCCCAGTCGATGAGTCCGGCATTCCGTCCGTCGGTGATCGTCCGCTGCACGAGCTTGTAGGACTTGAGGCTGTTGCCGATCAGGTCCCGGGCCACGAGCTGGTAGTAGACCTGCCGGACGCTCACGATGTAGCCCTGCTTGCGGTACTCCTGGACGATCTCGTCGATCTGCGCGATCAGCTTCCGGGTCTTGACCCGGAAGCTACGGGTGATGAACGAGCGCTTCACGACTTCGTCCCACTTCCCCGCTTCGACGCCGTCGACTGGATCCCATCGTCTTCCATCCGCATGAACTCATCGTACAGGACCGTTCCCGCCTGCACGGTCGAACGCTACGAGTTCCAGGGACCCTGCGGCAACCCGAGCGTGTTCTGCCAGGACCCGCAGGGCGAGAAGTGCACGTGCGGCAACTTCTTCCGCCGGGGCACCGGCTCCTCGGCGCGGAATCGCCGCTTGGCCCGCCGATCGTCGTCCGACCCATCCGGCGCAGCGCGCGTCACCTCAGGTCGAGGAGGATCTCGCGCCCGCTCCCGGCGTGGACGCCGCCGAGCGTCGCCGGCGTCGCGTCGGCGGTACGCCACGGGCTGGCCGTCACGTTCCACCAGGAGTCGTGGGGCAGGAGCGTGGCCTGGAAGGTGCCGTCGTCGTACACCTGGGCCCGGACCCGGAGGCCGCCGTGGGTCAGTACGACCTCTACGTCGGCGGGCGCGGTGCCCGCGGGCAGTCGGAGGCGGCCGAACATGCCCACGCTCGAGCGCATCGTCACGACGACCTCCTGCCCGGGGGCGACGCGCTCGACGAGGCACGCGAGCTGCTCGGATCGCGCCTGAACGAGGACGTCGTGAAATCCACCGCGCGCGAGCCCCGTCACGAGGGCGACGTCTTGCTCGGGCTGCCACGTGCCCTCGCCGCGCGCCAGGCCGTTCGTGGCCGCCACGCGGATGACGGCCGGCTCGTGGAACCGTACGCCGGCGTGCCGGTCGGCGATCAGCAGGAAGGCGTGGCGCGTGTCGACCGGGACCCGACCGGCGCGCGTACCCGTGTGCAGACGCGTGGACGTCGATCGGTCCCCTCCGAGATCCACGGTGCCCTGGATCTCGAACACAGCGCTCGCGGCGCCGATGCCGTTCAAGACGAACGAGCCACGGTCACTCGTCTCGACCTGCACGGGTTCGCCGTCCCGGGTCGTCATCGAGAGGCGCACCCGCGATAACGCGCGGGTTGGGCCGAAGAGGACACCACCGCTGATCCGGGAGGGGGCGGACGGTGGCAGATGGGCGGTCCAGTCCTCCACTCGAGGGGGCACGATCCGGTGGGCCACGCGAGGCGGCACGGTCCGGTTGGCGGCAGGTGAGGGTCGCCTGGCATCGCAGCCCCTCGTGACCGCGCCCGCGAGCGTGCCGATCGAGGAGAGGCCCAGGATGATCGCGAAGACGGAGGCCCCCTTCTTCGGGCGGTCGCTGCCGCTCCGTTGCGCCAGGACTCTCGGTGGGGTGGACGCAGACACTCGACGCCGGCCGTGGGTCTTCGGTTTGGGGGGACGACGCAGGGCGCGCCTTGGGTGCGCGACGTGCCCCGCCTCGATCTCGGTGCGGACGTTTCGGTTCCTCCACCCGCCAACGAACGCGCCAAGCGCCCCGAGGACCACCAGGGCGAGGCCCTGCGCGACCGCGCCCGCGGTGAGCCGCCACACGCCGAGGGCGAGGATGCCGAGAACTGCGAGGGACCCCCACGTTCGAGTCGCGGAGCGCGCGTGCGGCTCCTTCTTCCGCCGGGGCATCGGTTCCTCGGCGCGCTTGGCGTCGAAGCGCTCCTCGGGCGGCCTCCGGAGTGCGGTCTCCTTCGGCATGCGCGGATCCGCCACGGAGGGCTTCTTCCGTTTCCCCTCCGGGTCGCGCATCCGGGTGTCGTAGCGCTTGGGGTCGAACACGGCGCCCCTTCGTGAAGATCTCCCCCCAGGGTAGTCCCGCGTGCGCTGCGATGCACGCCCCCGGGGCGCGGTAGGGTGCCCGCATGGTGCCGGATTCCCCGACCCCACGCCACATCGTCGCCCTCGGAGGCGGCGGCTTCTCGCAGGAGCCCCAGAACCCGCTGCTCGACGACTTCGTGCTCGGCCTGACGGGGAAGACCCGGCCGAGGATCTGCTTCCTGCCGACGGCGAGCGGGGACGCCGCGACGTACGTCGAGGAGTTCGGGGCGGCCTTTCCCGCGTCGCGAGCCGAGGCCTCGTGCCTGACGTTGTTTCACGATGCGGGCATTGCGGATCTCCGCGCGCACCTGCTGG
>JAUXCH010000238.1 GCA_030618975.1 Planctomycetia bacterium | reverse complement strand
TCGTCGACACGCTGCCGGCGGTCCCGCGTCCGACGGCTGAGGACCGCACGCCCTCACGAGTCACTCGTCACGGTCATTCGTCACGGTCACTCGTCAGTCGGGCCGACCCTCGCCCGCGCGCTCCTCCCACTCCTCCTCGGTGACGAGGACGGGGCGGGATCCGCTGGGTGTCATCTCGCCCAGGATCCCGTCCGCGACGAGCAGCTCGATCAGGCTCCGCGCCTGGGCGTAGCCGATCCCCAGCCGCCGGCTGAGGAGGACCGAGGAGGCGGCGCTCCGCTCCATTGCGACGGCGACCGCCTTGTCGTAGATCTCGTCCCGGGCCACGGTCGTCGTCGCGCCCTTGCGACGGGGCGCCCCTTCGACAGGCTCGGGGGCCGCGGCCGACGCGGCCTTGCCCTTCTTCTTGGGCGCGGCCTTCTTCTTCGCCGCTGCCTGCCTGCCGGCGGGGGCGGTCTTCTTCGCCTTGGCGGTCTTCTTCTTCTTCGTGGAGGTGGCCTTTTTCGCCGTGGCCGGCTTCTTCTTCGCCGCTGCCTGCTTGCCCGCTGTGGCGGCCTTCTTCTTCGCGGGCGTCTTCTTCTTCGGGGACGCCTTCTTCTTCGCCGGTGTCTTCTTCTTCGTGGCGGCGGGCTTCTTCCTCGCGCGCGCCGCCTTCTTCTTCGTCGCCTTCTTCTTCGTGGAAGGGGGCTTCTCCTCCGCTCCCGGCGTCGGCCTGGGGGCCGGAAGCGGAGGCTCGTCGAAGATGCCGGAGTCCTCGAGCTTGGCGCGGTAGCGCGCGCCCTCGTCCTCGTCCTGCAGCTGATCGAGCGCGTCGGCGGCCCTCACTGCCGGGGGCGGCGGGGTCGTGACCGGCCTGGGCGTCACCGCGGGCACCACGGGTCGCGGCGGCGGTGCCGCTTCCGGTTCCTCGGGTTCGGGAATCTCCTCCTCCCCCTCCTCGACGTCCTCGTGCTCCTCTTCCTCGCCGTCCTCGTCTGCCTCCTCGTCCCCGTCTTCTTCGTCCACGTACCGGACGCCGTTCCCCAGCGGGATGCGCCCGTCGTCCGCCTCCACCGGCTCCGGTTTCGAGGGCGCCCCCTCGTCCCCCTCGGCGTCGTCGTCGTCCGCGAAGCGCACCCCGTCGGCCAGGTCCTCGGCGTCGGGCGCGGGCACCGGCTCCGGCTTCTGCGTGCGCGTGGCCTCCTCCGGGTCGGGCCCCTCGTCGGCGTAGCGCACCTGCCCCACGTCACGGGCGTCGAACGTCATGGGGATCTCGTTGCCGCTCTCGTCGAATCGACGCTCCGGGTAGAGCGGCTTGGGCTGGTGCGTCGTGCCGCCCTCGTAGAGCCCGGGCTTCGGCTCCAGATCGGCGAGCGCGTCCAGGCTGACGCCCGCGCCGGGCCGGGCGACCTTGGGCCCGGTGCTGAAGAAGGGCGAGATCGAGAGCAGGAGGGCGGGTACCGCCATCAGGATCAGGACCAGGATCGCCGGCACGTTGCCGAGCGCGGAGCCCAGCAGGTCGCCGATGCCGGCGCCCACCTCGCCCCCCCCGGCCCGGCCGCCCAGGAGGCCGAACACGCCGGAGAGCGCCAGGCCCAGCGCGACGCACCCGACGAGGCGCACCACGAGTCCCGACGCGCCTCGGAGGCCGAACAGGTCGCGGCCCACCAGCCCCGCGATCAGCCAGCCGAGCAGCACGGCGAGGATCACCACGCCGCCCCAGCCGAGCAGGGCGCCCGGTGCCTCCAGCAGACCGAGGAGGCCGCCGTCGGGCTGGCCGAATCCGCGGAATCCGAGGAAGAACTGGATCCCGAGCAGCAGGGCCACGAGGGCCGGGACCCCATAGCCTGTCCAGTTGCGCTCGCCTGCCGAGGATTCCATCAGGGGCGGATCCTACCGCAAGCCGCCCCACCCGGGTCCCCCGGCGGGCCTAGTCCCAGCTCTCGTCCAGGTTCCGGTCGATGTTCTCGTCGTCGTCGAGGCCGCCCACGGCGCCGGCGGCCTGCTCCGCGGCGCAGTTCGCCTCCCACTCCTCGAGGGTCAGGAGGCATTCCCTGGCCTTGCTGCCCACGTGGGGCCCCACGACGCCGTTGTCGCACATCATGTCCACCAGGCGGGAGGCGCGCGTGTAGCCGATGCTCATGCGGCGCTGGAGCATCGAGGCGCTCCCCAGCCGCGTCGAGAGGACCACCCGGACGGCGTCCTCGTAGAGGTCGTCCTCCAGCATCGGGTCGCCCTGGCCCTTCTTCGCCTGGGCGAGGAGGTCCTCGTAGTCGGGTGCCGGGCACCGCTCCTCCAGCCAGTCCACCACGCCGCGGACCTCGGAGTCGGTGACCAACGTGCCCTGGGCGCGCCGGAGGTGGAGGCTGCGCGGGCTCATGTAGAGCATGTCGCCCATGCCCAGCAGCTTCTCGGCGCCGTTGGCGTCGAGGATCACGCGGCTGTCGATCTTGCTGGAGACGCAGAAGGCCAGCCGGGTCGGCATGTTGGCCTTGATCAGGCCCGTGATCACGTTCGTCGAGGGGCGCTGCGTGGCCAGGATGATGTGGATGCCGTCGGCGCGGCTCTTCTGGGCGAGGCGCGTGATCGCGAGCTCGACGTCCTTGCCGTTCGTCATCATGAGGTCGGCCAGCTCGTCGACGACGACCACGAGCTGCGGCAGCTCGTCGGGCGCCTCTTCTTCACCGAGACCGGTCCGTTCGCGGACCTGCTCGTGCTTCTCCTTCGAGAGCGCGTTGTAGGCCGCGATGTTGCGCACGCCGCCCGCGAGGAGCAGGCCGTACCGGTCCTCCATCCGATCCACGGCCCACTCGAGGATCTTCGCCGCGCGCTTCATGTCGGTGACGACCGGCGTGATGAGGTGGGGGATGCCCTCGAAGAACGAGAGCTCGACCTGCTTGGGGTCGATCAGGATGAGGTTCAGCTCGTCGGGCGTGCGCGTGTACAGGAACGACAGCAGGATCGAGTTGATGCAGACGCTCTTGCCCGATCCCGTGGCGCCGGCGATCAGGATGTGCGGCATCGTCGCCAGGTCTTCGACCAGCGGCCGGCCCGCGGTGTCGCGTCCCAGGTAGATGGGGAGCTGGCGGCGATCGGTCTCGTCGGCGCACTCGTCGACGAGGTCCCGCATCACGACCGCCTCGCGGGTCAGGTTCGGGACCTCGACGCCGACCGTGCTGCGGCCCGGGATGGGAGCGACGATGCGCACGCTCGGGGCCTTCAGCGCGATTGCCAGGTCGTCGGCGAGCGCCGTGACGCGGTTCAGGCGCACGCCCGCCGCGATCGCCAGCTCGAAGAACGTGATGACGGGGCCCCGCTGACTCGAGACGACGCGGGCCTCCACGCCGAACGAAGCGAGCGCCTCGCCGAGGACCTTCGCGTTCGCCTCGACCTCCTCGCGGACCTCGACGGTGTCGTGCGAGATGCCCTCGTTCAGCAGCTCGATGGGGGGGAAGACGTACTCTCCGGCCGTCTCGCGGCGCTGGGTCGGGCGCTTGCGCTTCTTCTTCGGCCGGGGGCGGGGCGCGGGCGGCGGGGGGTCCACCGGCGCCTGGACGGTCTCGAGCGCGGGTTCCTCCTCGTCTTCCTCCTCGTCCTCGTACACGTACTCGTATTCGTCTTCCCCCTCCTCGTCTTCCTCGCCCTCCTCGTCGAGGTCCACGTCGTCCTCGTCGAGGACGGCGGCGCCGTCCCGGTCGAGCCAGCGCTCCAGGAGGTGGCGGAGCCGGAACTCGGTGAGGAGCCTCAGCCCCCCGAGGAACCCGACGAGGACGAGGAGCCCGGACGCCTTGCCGATCACCGCGAACAGGCCGTGGGCGAGCGCGAGGCCGACGTAGCCCCCGGGCCCGGAGCGCTCCAGCCCGGGCGGGCACCGCGAACCGAGTAGAAGGGCGGCCAGCGCTCCCAGGAGGGCGGCGACGACGGGCAGGAGGAGGGCGCGGCGGCCCCAGAGGCGCGGACGGCGGCCGCGCAGGCAGGAGATCCCCCATGCGGCGCCGAAGATCGGCAGGAGCCACGCGCCCAACCCGATCGCCCGGGTCAGGGCGCCGGCCACGCCCACGCCGAGGGACCCCACGACGTTCACGAAGGCACCCGACGCGTGGGCCGGCGCCAGGGTCGCCAGGGCGGCCGCGAGCAGCACGGCGCCCAGACAGAGGGCCACCCCGACGAGCTCGAGCCCGACGGGTTCCTCCACCGCGAGGTCCTCGCGGCGGACGGACCGGGAGCGGGAGGCAGCTGTGGAGCGTCCCATGTCCCCTAGGATCGGGCGTGGCCGGGCCCTCCCGTACCCGCAGCCCGGGTCGTCTTCACGGGGATGTGTGACTCTCCCCCGGATCCGGAGGCCCGTCGCGGATCCTGCCTGCGTACTGCGTACGCCGGGCCGTGTCCCGGAACTGCCCTTGCCGGGTGGGGCTGACGGGGGCCCGCTCCACCCATGCGCCCTGGAGCAGGGCGTCGTGTGCAGGACGGGCACGCCGCAGGGATCGGTCACCAGACCAGGCGGAGGATCCCGACGCCACCCGGCTCCACGACCACGGTCGCGTCGGGCAGGCGGCGCCCCGCGAGCTCGACCTGGAAGGTGTGCCGGCCGGCCGGGAGGGGCCCCACGAGATCCCCTCCCTGGACCTGCGCGCCGGGGCGCAGCACCGGCTGGTCGCGGTCCCTGAGCAGCAGGAAGGGGAGGCCGTCCGCGCGCCGGATGCGCAGCCTGCCCACCCCCTCACGCAGCAGTCGGCACGGTACGACGATCGCCACGCCGGCGGGCTCCAGCGTCACCGTCATCGATCCACGCGGAGGGATGGGGGTCGGCCGACTCACCTCGTGGGCGCCTCGCCACACGACGAGGAAGTCGGCGCGTCGCCAGCCGTAGTCGAGCTCGGCGTGCTCCGCTCGATCGTCGTCTCGCCACTCCAGGACGGTCGGGTAGTCGTCGCCTGGCGACTCCAGGATCGCGGCCGCGGCAAGAGAGTCCTCCCCCGAGCCGTGAGACGGCGGGTCGCCCTGTCCCGCGAGGCGAACGACGAGCGGCTCCCGGGACGGCAGCTCGCTCGCGTCGAGCCGGATCGCGATCTCGGCCTCGAGCGCCCGCGTCGCGTCGAGATGGAGATCCTCGAGTGCACCCGGCGCGATGCCGGGACCGTCCCAGGTGAGGCGCGCCTTGCCCGGTCGCCCGCGGAAGACGAGCGGGCGTTTCTGCCGGCGGATGCTGCCCGGGGCCCTCCAGCGACGCGTGTGCGTGTGCGCGCCCCGCCCGTCTTCGAACGCCAGGTCGAGCCGGATGGGTCCCGCGGGCCACGCCTCCGGCGCTTCGAGACGCGGCCGAACGTGCAGGCTGGCCTGCCGTTCGGCGTGCAGGCGCACGGTGCCTCCCGGACGGACGATGGGTGGGGTCGCGAACACGCGGTAGCCGGGGCCGTCGAGCGCCCCTTCCCGGTACGCCTTGGGAACGGTGAGGGCGACGGAGACCACGAACTCGAGCGAGGGCGGCAGCGGGCGGCTCTCCCAGGGCCCGGTGAGGGGCCGTAGTGGAACAAACGTGCCCATCCTGGGCAGCACACCCTCTGCCCCGTCCCCGCCCGGTACGCCGCGAGCGGCCAGGATCTGGATCGACGCCTTGAGCCGGCCCGCGCGCAGCGGATCCGCGAGGGGCCACGGCTCACCCAGTTCGATCCGGATCGGACGGCCGGCGGCGACGGCGAGGTCGATCGGCACGACGTCGCCGGCGCGCACGAGCACACCCGTTCGCCTGGTGACGCCGACGGGGTAGCGCGAGCGCGCGAAGACGTCGTAGAGCCCTGGAACCGGAAGCTCGAGGCGGCAAGGCCCCGGCGGCCTGTGCTCGCCGTACGGGGCCTCTTCCCAGTCCTGCGGCACGGCGTCGTGGGGGAAGGCGTAGACCGTCGCGCCGACCGGGTTCCCCTCGGCGTCGGTGACGCGCACTTCCAACACGGGCGGTACGTGCCGCCCTGTCACCGCCGGCGTCTCCTGCCCGGCGGGAACGGATGGCGAGACGTCTGGACCGCGTTCCTCCCGCAAGACGGGCGGCCCCTCTTCCCCGCGTCCCTTCAGGACGGGCGCGGCTTCCGAGCGTGGGCCGCGGAATCGCGCGTCGTCCGGTTCCGGGAACCTGCCCGCACGCGGCGTGGTTCCCAGGAGCATGCCGAGCGCGACGCCGGCGGCCAGCACGGCAAGGAGGAGGAAAGAAGAGCGCAGGGACGGCATGCAGGACCCGGCCCGCCACGCGGCAGGACCCGCGAGTCTACCTCTCCCAGGTCCGCTCGCCGGGTGCCGGGACGGGCACCGGGATCCCGGCACGGGTTGAGCCTCCGTGTACGGGGTCCCACGATTCGCGAGCGAGAGCCCGAGGTGTGCATTCGTCGCCGTCCCCATTCGACTCGCCTGCGCCTCTCCCAGGGCAGGTTCTCGGTCGACGCCTCCCCGCGAGTCCCGGCGGAGGCGGAAGGCGTCTCGAGCGACGGGCCCGCTACACGACAGGGGTCCCTCGCCCACCTCGGTGCCGGATCGATGTTCACGCCGATCCGGACCCGCCTGCGCGGCAACGCGGGATTCGGATCCTGGAAGACCGCGTCGCCGATGTTGCCACCGAGGGGCGTTCGTCCGGAGGCGGGGAGGGTAATATGTAACATGTCGTCGGCTTCGTCTCCCGCGGCGCGGGGGGTCGGCCGAGACCGCCCGGCGCTCGGCGTGGGCGCGGGTGCTCTGGAACGTGTTCGAGGTCGAGTCGCTCCTCTGCCCGTTGCCGGAACGTCGAGATGCAGATCGTCGACTTCATCACCCAGGCATCCGTGATCGATCGAATCCTGAAGCGCCGGAGGGAGAAGAGGCTCGTCTCGCCCCTCGGACCATGAGCCCTGCGAAGGCTGGGCGAGTCGAAGGTGAACCTGGAGACTTCCGAATCGGGGTGGACGGACGCGGTCTGGCCTTCTGACGCTTCGCGGCGCTTCCGAGAGGTCCAAGACGGTCCTACGCTGCCTCGTGAAGATCCTCACGCCTGCCCGGACGGGAACCTGTAGCGGAGAAGGAGGGCGTACGGCGTGTGCGAGAGGAGGTTCCTTCGGCGGGGGGGATGAAATCCCCAGCCTCTCGACGCACGAGGATCTCCGGGGGTCCTCCCTGGGTACGCGCGCGTGCGGGCCGCCCGTCGGACGCGATCGTTCCGCCCCGACGATCTTCCCCTCGCCGTCCCGGGCCGTGTTGATCACTCTTCGAGACCCTCTTGATCAAGCCGTTCGCGCAGGCGCGCCATCAAGTCCATCTTCTC
>JAUXCH010000657.1 GCA_030618975.1 Planctomycetia bacterium | reverse complement strand
GAGGGCGGCGGCCCGGTCAAGCCGGGGCGGCCTCCGCAGCCCCCGTGCTCTGCGAGGGGCCTCGCGCCGCGATCAGCGGCCTCCGGGGGCCTCGGCCTTCCGCTCCTCCACCCGGCGCTTGTACTCCCGGAACAGGAAGTCGGACGGGTCGACGACCTCGTCCATCCCGACGTCGAAGTCGGCCTCCCAGAAGGCCCCCCAGAGTCGATGGGCGAAGGCGAAGGCCAGCGTGTAGAGGCTGCTCCCGCGCGGCGCCTCCTGGAACGCGGCCCGCGCCAGGGACGCGAGGACCTCGGGCTGCACGTCCGTCCAGGGCAGCTTCTCGACCTGGTCCCCGATCCGGACCAACAGGAACTGGGGCGAGACCTGCTCGACGACGCCCTCGCCCTTGGCGGTCACGATCTTCCGGCGGCGCTCCGGGAGCTTCTCGACCCACACGCTCATCGCGTTCTTGAACTGGACGAGGTGGGTGAGGAAGCCCTTCCAGAACGCCATCTCCTTGCCGATGGCTCCAGCGCCGTCCTTGAGGTCCTTCGGTAGGAGGCCCTTGGCGGAGGCGTAGGAGTGCTTTGCGATCAGCGCCTCGACCTGGGGCCGGACCTCGCTCCACGCGACCTTCGCGGCTTCCACGTCGGCGGACTCCGCGATCTCCTTGTCCGGGTGGGCGTGGCGCTTGCGGGCGCGGATCTCGAAGATGCGTACTCCGGCCTCCTTCGCGGCGGCCGTGTCCGGGTGCCGGGTTTCCACCTTCCGGTACCGGGCGATGACCCGCGGGTCGTCGGCGGGCGTCTTCCAGTGGCTCCTGGCCCACTGCTCGGCCTCGAGCAGGGCGGTGGCGGCGGCGGACTCCGGGTCCACCTTCGGCACGTCGGGCTGCGGCCGATCGGGCTGTGAATCGGGCGGTGTCGGCGCCGGGGCCGGTGGCGGAGTCGGAATCTAGGGTCCGGGCGGTGTCGGCTGCGCGGGCACCGAGGGCCGCGACGTGCCGGCTGCCGGGGTCGAGGGCGTGGACGATCTCTCCGTCCCGCCGTCGTTTCCGGAGGAGCCGAACGCGATGATCGCCACGATCACGCCGACGACCAGGAACACGGCCAGCAGCAGCGGCCCGCTCGAGGACGACGTGTGCCCCGCCGCGACCTGGGCGCGGCGCCGGTGCCGCCGTCGCCTGAGCGTGGCCTTCTCCTGCATCGCCTCGCCGCCGAATCCGTCGATGGCGTCCACCACCTGCTGGGCGGTGGGACGGGACGCGGGATCCGCCACGGTGAGCTTTCGGACCAGGTCGGCCACGTCGCGGGGCAGTCCCGGGCGCTTCGCCTCGGGGCGCAGGGGCTCGCCGCGCACGTGGCTCTTCAGGATCGACGAGACGTCCTGTCCGGCGTAGGGCGGCCCGCCGGTCAGCATGTGGAAGAGCGTGATGCCGAGGCTGTACACGTCGCTCTTGGTCGTGGCCTCCCCCGACTCGCACGTCTCGGGCGCCATGAAGTGCGGCGTCCCGACGCGGCCTCCGGAGACCTGGGCGACGCCGGCCAGGCCGAAGTCCACCACCTTGACCGTACCGTCTTCGAGCAGGACCAGGTTCTGCGGCTTCACGTCGCGGTGGACGATGCCCTGGGCGTGGGCGGCGGCGAGACCGTTCGCCGCCTGGCGCGTCACCCGGAGCGCGTCCAGCACGTCGAGGCGACCGTCGCGCTTGAGGATGTCCAGCACCTCGTCGCCGTCGAGGAGCTCCATCACCAGGTAGTGGAGCTTCCCCTCCGAGCCGACGTCGTAGATCTTGAGGACGTTCTCGTTGTCGATCTTCGCGATCGCACGCGCCTCGGACTGGAACTTCTCGACGAGCTCCGGGTTCGCAGCGGCGCGCGGGAGGAGGATCTTGATCGCGACCGTGGTGCCCAGCGCCTCGTGGTGGGCGCGGTAGACCCTCGCGGTCCGCCCCTGTCCGATCAGCGCCTCGATCCGGCAGCGCCCGACGACCTGGCCCAGCAGGGGGCCCGTTCGCAGCGCCTCTGCCGCGTCCGGGGGCTGCGGCCCTCTCGGGCCGGCCGCCGGGGGCTTCCCCGCGCCCGGGGGCTTCCCTGCGCCCGGGGGCTTCCCTGCGCCCGGGGGCGGCGCGATCTTGCGACGAGAACGACGGCGACCGGGGCGACGACGAGCCATGGCCCCAGTCTAGCCCGGATGATTCGTGAAGGAGTGCGTCGAACCGGGTGAGCCGGCAGAGGTCAGGCCGCCACGGGCCGTGGCGCGCGTACCCGGGACTACCCCAGTTCGAGCTGTCGCCGGGCGTCCACGACGTCGCGGTCGATGAGGTCCCGCGCGGCGCGGAGGGTCTCGCGCGTGGGATCCTCGGCCGCGAGCGAGTGCTCCACCTGGCGGAGGATCTGGATCGTCATGCGCAGGAGACGTACGAGGTCACCCGGCGCCAGCGAGGTCTTCGCCAGGACACGGTCGAACTCCATGCCCTCGGCCCAGCGCTGCACGGGACCGGCGATCCCGAAGTCCGGCACGCGGGTCGGGAGACCCACGCCGTGCGCCATCTCGGTCGAGGCGAAGGACTCCATGTGCAGGGTGAAGGGGACGGCGATGCCCTTCAGCGACCGCGTCGGAGGAGCCGAGTCGTCGAATCGGCGCGGCTCGTAGACCATGGCCGCGAACAGCATCACCAGTTGCACGGGGTCGCAGCGGCCGATCCAGCCCTCCTCCAGCGCTTCGGTCGCCGCGATCTCGTACCCGTTCACGCGCGCGCACAGCTCGCCCTTCCGCGTGAGGGTCCCGTCGCGGATGTAGTCGTAGGCCTCGAGCACGGCGAGGCGGGCGCGGATTCGCTTGGCGCCGCCGCCGCCTCCTCCCCTGCCCCGGCCCTTCCGGTCGCGCTGGAACCGGGCGAACGAGCGGTTCCAGGCGTCCGTGACGCGGTCGCCGACCCGCCGGTAGAGGTTGAGGATGCCGCTGTAGCTCATGTTGAAGCGGCTCACGACCGGCTCGGTCCGGCCGGACTGGAGACGCTCGATGTCGTGGTGGTCGATCCTCGTCTCGTCCAGGAGGGAGAACACCCAGCCGCGGTCGTCGATGCCCTGGCGGCCCGCCCGGCCGGCCATCTGCCAGTAGTCCCGCGCGAGGATCGGACCGTACTTGATGCCGTCGAACTTGCAGAGCGCCTGGAAGGCGACGGTGCGCGCGGGCATGTTGACGCCGAGCGAGAAGGTCTCCGTCGCGAACAGCATCTTCACGAGGCCCGTGGTGAACAGGCGCTCCACGATCTCCTTGTCGATCGGGAGCATGCCTGCGTGGTGGTACATCACCCCGGCCGCCGCGAGCGGGCGGAGCTGCCGCGTCTCGTGCGCCTCGGCCACCTCGTAGCGCGTGGCGAGCTCGTCGAAGAGGTCGAGCATGCGGCGGCGCTCCGCGGGCTTCAGGAGCTCTCGCTGCGCATTCGCGCGCGCGAGGCGCTCGCACTCCAAGCGGCTGAAGGCGAAGTGGATGACCGGGAGGAGCCGTCGTCGCTCCAGGTAGT
>JAUXCH010000714.1 GCA_030618975.1 Planctomycetia bacterium | reverse complement strand
CGAGCAGGTCCGACAGGACGAGGAGCTCGACCTGGACGAGGTCGAGCAGGAAACCGCCGCGACCGAGGAAGTGGACGTCGATGCGGTGGAGGCGGAGGTCGAGAACCTGAGGCGGCGTCTCGAGGCCCTCGGCAACGTGAACCTCAACGCCATCGCCGAGCTCGAGGAAGTGCAGGCGCACGTCGACTTCATGCAGGCGCAGCAGAAGGACCTGCTCGACGCCAAGGGCGATCTCCAGAAGGTGATCGCGGAGCTCGACGAGCTCACCACCCAGCGCTTCGCCGAGACCTTCGAGGCGGTGAGCGTGCACTTCCGCGACACCTTCCGCCGGCTGTTCGGCGGCGGCCGCGCCGACATCGTCCTCGAGGACGCGTCGAACCTGCTCGAGACCGGTGTGGACATCGTCGCGCGTCCGCCCGGCAAGGAGCAGCGGACGCTCAGCCTGCTCTCCGGCGGCGAGCGTACGCTCACGGCCGTCGCGCTGCTCTTCGCGGTCTTCAAGGCCAAGCCCAGCCCCTTCGCCATCCTGGACGAGGTCGATGCCGCGCTCGACGAGGCCAACGTGCGGCGCCTGATCGGGCTCATCCGCGAGTTCTGCGACCGCAGCCAGTTCCTCATGGTCACGCACGCGAAGACCACGATGGAGGCCGCGGACCTCCTCTACGGCGTGACCATGGAGGAGCCCGGCGTGAGCAAGAAGGTGGGTGTCCGCCTGACCGAGTACCCCGCCGAGGCGACGGCGGCTGCCGGGTAGGGGGCGCGGCTCGCGCCCCGCTCGGCGTGGCGGTACGCTGCCCCCGTGACCGGGCCCGAAAAGGACAGGTTCCGCCTCGCAGACGAGCCCGACGGGAACACCCCCCCGGGGCCGCCGCCGCCTCCTCCGCCTGCCAGGGACCGCGAGGAGCAGGGCAGGGACGGTCTCCAGCTCGAGCCCGCGCCCCGCGTGGACGAGGAGACGGGCGTCGACACCCGCACCGTCGCCGAGCGGCGGGGCCAGGCGGTGGGCGTCGTGGCCGGTCGCCGCCCGCCACCGCAGGGTTGGCCTGCCGAGGCCTTCGCCTTCCCGCTTCGGCGTCCGGGACCCCGGACGATCGCCGGCGCGGCCGTCCTCCTGACCCTCGTCGATCTCGTGGGTCGCGCCAACTTCTTCGTGGGCCTGCTGCTCAAGGTGCCGGCCGCCCTCGTCCTTCTCCGCTGGCAGTTGCACGTCGCGTCCCGTACGGCCGCGGGCCGGGACGAGCCCGCGGGGTGGGCCTCCGCGATGGACCTGACCCGGGAGCACGCCCGCGGCGTCGGGATCCTGCTGGTCGCAGCCGTGCTTCTCGCCGCACCGGGCATCGTGGCCGACGTCCTCGAGCGGCCCGGACTCGCGCTCGTCCTGTTCGCGGCCGGCGGGCTCTGGCTCGCGGCCTGCGCCCTGGGCCAGACCATGGGCGAGGCGGTCCTGAGCCGTCCGTGGCTCGCTCTCGCGTGGATCGCCCGCAGGCCGCTCGGTCTGCTCGCGGCGACCGCGGGTTGGTGGGCTGCCGGATGGACGGAGGTCTTCCTCTGGTGGATGCGCGACGAGCCGGCTCTGCTCTTCGCCGCCGCGTCCTTCGGCATGCGCCTCGTGGGCATGTACCTCTGGCTGCTCTCAGCTCGGGCCCTCGGCGTCGTCGGGCGGTCGTCGTCGTTCTTTGGCGACGACGAGTCGGCCGCTACTTCTCCAGGAGGATGATGAAGAGGTCGTCGAGCCCAGCCGCCTGCTGCGTGACCCCGCTGTCGGGCGTGATGACGGAGACGACGGAGGGCTGGGAGGCGCGCACTTCGGCCACGTGGTATCCGTCAGCCGAGAAGCGGTCGAGCGCCTCCTGGACGAGGACTCCCGCCGGCGGCGCGCCCGTGTACCAGGCTCTCGCGTTCGGACCGTCGCCCGTGATGCTCAGGTAGACGATGTGTCCCTTGTCTCCCTCCTCGGCCTTCGATGGGGTGCCCACTGCGAAGAACAGAGCGAGGCCGAGGGCGAGGGCGCCCAGGAACACGGGCACGTGACGGTGGGACATGGGAGCGATCCTCCGGGCCGGTGGGGCCCTGTTCCTTGAGTGTGTACGTCGACGGGGAGAGCCTACTCCTGCCGAGCGGGTCGAAGGAGTATGCTCGGGAGCGCCAGGCCGGGCCGGGAGAGTGCATGTCCGAATGCCAGTTCACGAAGGTCGTGATGCCGAACCAGGCGAACACCCGGGGAACCCTGTTCGGAGGGGCGCTCCTCGCGATGATGGACGAGGCCGCCGCGATCGCGGCCATGCGTCACGCGCGCAGTTCCGTCGTCACGGCCCACATCAACTCGGTCGACTTCAAGGCCCCGATCTTCCAGGGTGAGGTGGCCCAGATCTGTGCCCGGCTCGTCCGGGTCGGCCGCACGTCCATGACGATCGAGGTGGAGGCCTACGGCGAGAACCTCATCACGGGAGAGAGGCGCCACTGCACGTCGGCCGAGATGATCATGGTGGCGATGGACGACCAGCGCAGGCCTACGCCAGTCCCACCGTTCGTGTCCCCCGACGCGTAGGGGAGGGCGAAACGCACATGTGACAAGCCAGGGAGCCTTTCGCGGTGGCGCCCGAAGGGCGCGACCGCGAGGGCCCGAGGGGCCGAGGGGCCGAGCCGTGCGAATGGGGAGGAGCGTTCGGGGTTGCTGGCTGCGAGTGTTCGCCGGCAGGGAGTACTCCCCCAGGCCCCTTCAGCAATGGGGGCTCCGGGGGGCATCGCCCCCCGGGACATTGCCGCGTGACATGTCACCGCGCCCTTCGTATGCGCGCCCGAAGGGCGCAAGTACGAAGGGTGGGGTGACTGAGGGGAATTGAACCCCCGGCTCCCGCCTCTTCGAGGCTTCGCCGGGGTGCCCGGCGTGTTCCTCAGGGGTGGCCTGTGCAGGCCCCCCCTACGCACCCGCTTCGCGGCTGCTACCCCCCCAACCCGGTCGGCGGTGAGCCCTGGGCAGCGTCGGCTCGATGAGACTCGGCGTGCGCGCTGGGGTTGGGGTTGGGGTGACTGAGGGGAATTGAACCCCCGACCTCCGG
>JAUXCH010000278.1 GCA_030618975.1 Planctomycetia bacterium | reverse complement strand
TCGCCCAGTGGGCCGTGGGCCTCGAGGCCCTCGGAGTCGAGGACCCCCTCGCCTTCCTCGCGCCCTACGCCGAGGCGGCCGGGTTCGGGCTCGGGCCGGACCTCGAGGCGTCCGTCCGCCCCCTCCGGACGCGAATCCTGGCCCGCAAGGCGGCTCGCCGGGCCGGCCAGGCCCACCGGGAGCCCGGGGGCGCGCCGCTGCCCGTCCCGCTCCCTCCGGACCCCGAACCCGTCGTCCGGCGAATCCGGCCCCTGGTGGGGCCCGACGGAGCGCGCTGCGCAGCGTCGGATGACACGGCGACGGGACCTAAGGCCCTGAATTGACCCCAGCCGGGCCGCTCCGACCCCGCCCGCGGTATGGCTCGGGAGGCCCCCCCGCCCCGGGGCGTGGTTAGGGTCGCGCCCTTCCGTCCCGCGGGGAACACCCTTGGCCCAACGCGCTCGATCCTCCTCCACCCCCCCTCAGGGCAAGGCCCTCGTCATCGTCGAGTCGCCCGCCAAGGCCCGCACGATCGGGCGGTTCCTCGGCAGCGCGTACACGGTCGAGGCCTCGGTCGGCCACGTGCGTGACCTCCCCCGGTCGAGCGCCGAAATGCCCGCCGCCGTGAAGGGCACGCCGGCGGCGCGCTTCGGGGTCGACGTCGAGAACGATTTCGAGCCCGTCTACGTGGTGCCGGCCTCGAAGAAGGAGCAGATCCGGACGCTGAAGCGCCTGCTCAAGAACGCACCGGCGGTCTGGCTGGCGACCGACGAGGACCGCGAGGGCGAGGCGATCTCCTGGCACCTCGTCGAGGTGCTCAAGCCGAAGGTGCCCGTCCACCGGCTCGTCTTCCACGAGATCACGAAGGAGGCGATCGCCCGCGCTCTCGAAAATCCCCGCGAGATCGACGAGGACCTCGTGGAGGCGCAGGAGACGCGCCGCATCCTCGACCGCCTCTTCGGCTACGAGCTGTCTCCGGTCCTCTGGCGCAAGATCCGCACGGGGCTGAGCGCGGGCCGCGTGCAGAGCGTCACGCTCCGGCTGCTCGTCGAGCGCGAGAAGGCGCGCATCGCTTTCCGAAGCGCCACGTACTGGGACGTCAAGGCCGTGTTCGCCGCCGGCGAGAAGAAGTCGGACGCGTTCGAGGCCGCGCTCGTCGAGGTCGGCGGGAAGCGCGTCGCGTCGGGACGCGACTTCGATCCGACGACGGGCAAGCTCAAGTCGGCGGACGTCTGCCACCTCGACGAGCAGGCCGCGCGCGAGCTCGCGAAGGCCGTCGAGGGCGAGACCGCGCGGGTCCTCTCCGTCGAGGAGAAGCCCTACACGAAGCGTCCCGCTCCGCCGTTCACGACGAGCACCCTGCAGCAGGAGGCCGGCCGCAAGCTGCGCCTCTCCGCGCGCCAGACGATGCGCGCCGCGCAGACGCTGTACGAGAACGGCGTGATCACCTACATGCGGACCGACTCGACGGCCCTCTCGAAGGAGGCCATCGACGGCGCGCGCTCGTTCATCCGCCAGAACTACGGCGAGGCCTACCTGCCGCCGCAGCCGCGCGTCTACAAGACGAAGGTGAAGAACGCGCAGGAGGCCCACGAGGCCATCCGACCCGCCGGAGCCGCCTTCCAGCCGATCGACCGCGTCCGGCGCGAGCACGGACAAGCGGCGGCGAACCTCTACAGCCTCATCTGGAAGCGCACGGTGGCCTCGCAGATGCCCGACGCGCGCGGACGGCGCATCACGGTCCGAGTCGGGGTCGAGGACGCGGTCTTCCGCGCGGCGGGGAAGACGATCGAGTTCCCCGGCTTCCAGCGCGCGTACGTGGAGGGCTCCGACAACCCGGACGCCGAGCTGCTCGAAGGCGAGAGCCTGCTGCCCCCCGTGAAGGAGGCCCAGACGCTGGCGACGAAGGACGTCCAGGCGGAGGAGCACGCCACCCAGCCGCCCGCCCGCTACACCGACGCGAGCCTCGTCAAGGAGCTGGACGCGCGCGGCATCGGGCGGCCGAGCACCTGGGCGGCCACCATCGGCGTGCTGCTCGACCGCGACTACGCCTTCCGCAAGGGGGGCATGCTCGTTCCCACCTTCACCGGCTTCGCCGTGGTGCGAATGCTCACGGAGCACTTCGGTGCCCTGCTCGACTACGACTTCACCGCGCGCATGGAGGACGACCTCGACTCCGTCTCGCGCGGCGAGGGCGACGGGAAGGACTACCTGCGCCGCTTCTACATGGGCAACGGCGAGACCGGTCTGCGTGACCTCGTCAAGACCGGCATCGAGGAGGTGGACCCCCGCGAGGCGTGCAGCATCCCGCTCGGCGAGTCGGAAGGCCGGAAGGTGGAGATCCGCGTCGGACGGTACGGGCTCTTCGTCACGGACGGCGAGGCGAACGCGTCGCTGCCCGAGCAGACCGTCCCGGACGAGCTGACCCTCGAGACGGCGCTGCGCGCTCTCGAGGAGGCCGCCGAGGGTCCCCGCTCGCTCGGCGAGGATCCGGAGACCGGCAAGCCGATCTACCTGAAGTCCGGCCCGTACGGTCCCTACGTACAGCTCGGCGATCCGGAGGAGGGCAGCAAGAAGAAGCCGAAGATGGTCAGCCTGCTCCGCGGCATGTCCGCCGAGTCGCTCGACCTCGAGACGGCGCTCCGGCTCCTGTCCCTGCCCCGCGACCTCGGCCCGCACCCGGAGGACGAGGAGCAGAGGCCCGTGTTCGCCCTCACCGGACGCTACGGCCCCTTCGTCAAGTGGGGCGACGAGTCCCGTTCGATCCCCGACGGCACGAGCGTCCTCGAGATCACGCTGGCCGAGGCGCTGGAGCTGCTGGGGCAGCCGCGCCGCCGCGGCCGGAGCGGCCCGACGGCCCTCAAGGAGATCGGCGAGCACCCGGAGAGCAAGGCGAAGATCACGGTCATGACCGGCCGGTACGGCCCGTACGTGACCGACGGCGAGATCAACGCCACCCTCCCGAAGACGCAGACGCCCGAGGACGTCACGCTCGACCAGGCCGTCGAGCTCCTCCGCCGACGCGCCGAGCGCATCGCGGACCAGGGCGGCCCCAAGCGGAAGCGCAAGGCGAAGAAGAAGACCGCCAAGAAGAAGGTCGTCAAGAAGAAGGTCGCCAAGAAGAAGGCCGTCAAGAAGAAGGCCGTCAAGAAGAAGGCCGCGAAGACCAGGAAGAAGGCGGCCGCGAAGAAGAAGCCCACGGCGAAGAAGAAGGCGGCCCCGAAGAAGAAGGCCGCGAAGAAAGCCGAGGCGTAGGGCCGCTCCCCGACCGGGTCCGGGCCACCGGGCGCCCCTTGAGGTGCCCGGTGATACAACAGCCCGAACCATGGAACACCACGAGCTCGACTTCATCTTCCGCCCCCGCACGATCGCCGTGATCGGCGCGAGCCGGACACCCGGTAGCGTCGGCCATCAGGTGCTCAAGAACATCGTCGAAGGCGGCTTCTCGGGCTCGGTCTTCCCGGTCAACCCGCGGGCCGAGTCGGTCCATGCGATCAAGTGCTACCCCGACGTCACGGCGGTGCCCGACCCGATCGACCTCGGCGTGGTCTGCGTGCCCGCATCCGTGGTCCTCGACGTCGCGCACGAGTGCGGCGAGAAGGGCGTCAAGGCGCTCTGCGTGATCACGGCGGGGTTCCGTGAGACCGGACCGGCGGGGGCCGCGCGCGAGCGGGAGCTCCGCGACTACTGCCGCGCGCAGGGCATGCGCCTGGTCGGCCCGAACTGCATGGGCGTGATGAACGCGCAGGACGGCGTGCGCATGGACGCCACCATCGCGCCCAGCAACCCCCGCGCGGGGTCGGTCGCGTTCCTCTCGCAGTCCGGCGCGATGGGCGTGTCGATCATCGACCAGGCCGTGGACCAGCGCCTGGGGATCTCCATGTTCGCCAGCATCGGCAACCGGGCGGACGTCTCCGGTAACGACCTGCTGGCCTACTGGGAGCACGACGAGGAGACGAAGGTCGTTCTCATGTACCTGGAGTCGTTCGGCAACCCGCGCAAGTTCATCCCGCTCGCGCGTCGCATGAGCCGGACGAAGCCGATCCTCTGCGTGAAGGCCGGACGGACGGCGCAGGCGGCGAAGGCGGCCTCGAGCCACACGGGGGCGCTCGCCGGCGCCGACGTCGCCGTCGACGCGCTCCTCGAGCAGACGGGCGTGCTCCGCGTGGATACCGTGCGCGAGCTCTTCGACGTCGCGCACGCCCTCTGCAGCCAGCCCCTCCCGCCCGGCGAGCGGGTGGGCATCATCACGAACGCGGGGGGCCCGGCCATCCTGGCCGTCGACTTCCTCGTCGGCCGCGGCCTGGAGCTGGCCCGGCTCACCGAGGAGACGCGGAGGGCGCTGAGCGAGGTGCTGGCGCCCGAGGCGAGCGTCGCGAATCCCGTCGACATGGTGGCGAGCGCCGGCGTGCGGGAGTACGCCGCGGCCCTGCCGTTGATGCTCGCGGACCCGGGCGTCGACATGGTCCTGACGATCTTCGTGCCGCCCGTGCACGTCGACCCCCTGGAGGTCGCCTCGACGATCATCCAGAAGGCAGGCGAGGCCGAGAAGCCCGTCTTCGGCTGTTTCATGGCGCGCGAGGAGGTCATGGAGGCCATGACCCACGGGAAGCAGGAGAGCTTCCCCGTCTACTCGTATCCCGAGGAGGCCGTGCGCGCGATGTCGCACCTCGTCCGCGTCCGTCGCCTCCGCGACGACGATCCCGGCGAGGTCGAGATCTTCAAGGACATCGACCACGCGAGGATCCGCGACCTGATCTGCAAGGCGCTGGGTCCGGGGGGGTGCGGAGAGGACACGGAACCGAACGGGGACCCCCACGAGGCGCCGATGCTCTCCGCGCCCAGCCTGCAGACGCGGGGCCGCTGGCTGTCGGCCGAGGAGGTGTGGGAGCTGCTGCACGCGGCCGGCCTGCCCGCCGTCCCGCTCACCGCCGTGGAGGACGCGGAGGGCGCGGTCGACGTCGCGCGCCGGTTGAAGTCCCCCATCGCGCTCAAGCTCGACGGCGATGCCTTCCTCCACAAGTCCGATCTCGGGGCGGTCGCGCTGGACCTCGAGGGCGAAGACACCGTGCGCGGCGCGGCGGTGCGTCTCCAGAGCCTCGCGGAGAAGATCTCCCCCGACCGACCCTACCGCCTGGTGGTGCAGCCGATGGTGAAGGGCGGCGTCGAGGTCGTGCTCGGCTCGCGCACGGACCCCGTGTTCGGTCCGGTGCTCATGGCCGGACTCGGCGGCATCCACGTGGAGATCATGAAGGACGTCGCGTTCGGCGTCGTGCCGCTCACACGCCGTCTCGCAGGACGCATGCTGCGCCGTCTGAAGGGCTTCCCGCTGCTCCGGGGCGCTCGCGGCGGCGAGGTCGTGGACCTCGACGCGATCGAGACGGCGCTGCTGCGCCTCGCCGCGGTGGTCGAGACGCACGACGAGATCCTCGAGTTCGAGATGAACCCGCTGGTCGCGAAGGCGACGGGCGCGGTCGCGCTGGATGCCCGCATCCGCGTGGGAACGCCCTTCCGGCCCGACTGATCCGCGCTCACGGCACGCCGCGGCGGTTCCCGGGCCGTTTCGTGCCCCCCCGTGCCCGGCCATTTCTGCGCGGCGGAGGGGCCGGAGGATACCTTGGTCCGCCTGCCGGAAACATCATTCCCCGCTGGCCTCGGAGGTGTCCATGAAGCTCGAACGAATCGCCCAGGAGGGCTACGAACAGGTCGTCAAGTGCGAAGACCCGGACTCCGGGCTGCGCGCGGTCATCGCGGTCCACAACACCACGCTGGGGCCCGCGCTGGGCGGGCTGCGCATGTGGCCCTACGCATCCTGGGACGACGCGATCTTCGACGTGCTGCGTCTCTCCCGGGGCATGACCTACAAGTCCGCGGTGGCGGACACCGGCCTCGGGGGCGGCAAGAGCGTCATCATCGGCAACCCGAAGACCGAGAAGGGCGAGAAGCTCTTCCGTGCGATGGGCAAGTTCGTCAACAGCTTCGAGGGCAAGTACATCACCGCCGAGGACGTCGGCACCGCCGTCGAGGACATGGTCCAGGTCCGCGCCGAGACGAAGTACGTCACCGGCCTGCCGCTCGACATGGGCTCGAGCGGCGACCCCTCTCCCTGGACGGCGCTCGGCTGCTTCCACGGCATCCGCGCCTGCCTCGAGGAGGCCTTCGATTCCAGCGACTTCACCGGGCGCACCGTCGCCATCCAGGGCTGCGGTCACGTCGGTGAGTTCCTCGCGCGCGACCTGCACAAGGCCGGCGCCGAGCTCATGCTCGCCGACATCTCCCCGGATCGCGCGAAGGCGCTGGCCGACGAGACCGGCGGCACGGTCGTCGACCCCGCCGAGATCCTCGGCGTCGAGTGCGACGTGTTCGCCCCCTGCGCCCTCGGCGCCGTGGTGAACGACGAGACCCTCGACAAGCTCCACTGCAGGATCATCGCGGGCGCGGCGAACAACGTCCTCCTGCGCGAAGAGCACGGCATGCGTCTCAAGGAGGCGGGCATCCTCTACGCGCCGGACTACGTCATCAACGCCGGCGGCATCATCAACGTCTCGATCGAGGTCGAGGGCGCCTACGAGGCCGAGCGTTCCCGCAAGAAGGTCGAGAACATCTACGTCGCCCTGAAGCGCGTGTTCGAGATCGCCAAGGAGCAGAAGATCAGCACCAACGAGGCGTCGAACCACCTCGCCGAGGAGCGCCTCGAGCAGGGTCGCGCCGCGACGACCGGCGCGTAGACGCCCGTAGCTGTGCCCCCCAGGCCCCCTGCCCGGCCGCGGCCGGGCAGGGGGCCTGGGGGGCACAGCTACGGGCGTCTACG
>JAUXCH010000680.1 GCA_030618975.1 Planctomycetia bacterium | reverse complement strand
GGACCTGGCCCCCCAGGCTCTCCACGGTGAGGCCGAGGATGCGACCCGCCGGCCGGAGTGCGAGCCGGGCCTCGAGCTTTCCAAGCTCGAGGGCGGCGTAGATCTCGTCCACCCCGCGGTACGCGGCGAGGCGGCTCCGGACGAGCGCGACCACCGGCTGGAGCGCGTCCAGGTCCTCTCCGAGCACGAGGATCTCGATGTCCGCCTTGTCCGGGCCGCCGGACCGCCCCCGCCAGGACAGCCGCTTCACCCCCGGAAGCGTGGAGGTCTCCCGCCTCAGCTTCACCAGCATGCGCTGGCTCGTGTCCTGCCCCGCGGCCTGACGGTCCTCCGCGGGCGTGAGCTCGAGGATGATCTGTCCGATCGTCGCGGGGTCCGAGGAGAGTTCGGGCCCGTGCATGTCGTACGCCTTGCCCGCGACCAGGAACACGGTAGCCACCTCCGGCTTCGACGCCGCAGCCAGCCCGGCCGTGGTCAGTAGACGCAACGTCTCCTGCTCCGGCGTGCCCGCCCCCATTTCGAGCTTGGCGGTCACGGTCTCGGCATCCGTGTCCTGGAAGAGGACGAAGGGAATGACCCCGCCGGCGAGCAGGCCCGCCCCCCCCACCAGCAGGAGCACGGACGCGCCCGCGGCCGCGTAGCGCCAGCGCAGGACCCACCGCAGCCTGCGGTCCAGCACCTCGGGCAGCACACGCTCGAAGAGCCCGTGCTTCGCCTCGCCGAGTCGGCTCCAGGCTCGGGCGAAGCGTCCGGCGTGCACGGCGGGACGGTGCCGCAGGTGGGCCGGCAGGATGAAGAACGCCTCGATCAGGGAGAAGAGGAGCGCGCAGACCACCACCACGGGGAGTACCGCGAGGGAGGCCCCCACACGGCTCTCGATGAAGGCGAGCGGCACGAACGCCACGCAGGTCGTCAGCACCGCGGCGACCACGGGAGCCGCGACCTCATTCGCGCCCCGCTCCGCGGCGAGGAGCGGCGGCATGCCGGACCGTAGTTTCGTGAAGATGTTCTCCCCGATCACGATCGCGTCGTCCACGATCAGGCCGAGCACGACGATCAACCCCAGCAGGGAGATGAGGTTGACCGTCGTCCCCGTGAGGGCCATCAGGAGGAACGTGCCGGCGAAGGACACCACGAGACCCGCGGTGACCCAGAGCGCGATGCGCAGCTCGAGGAAGAGGGCCAGGGTCAGGAGCACGAGCAACAGCCCCGTCGCCGCGTTCCGCTGCACGAGATCGAGGCGCTGCTCGATGAAGCGCGCGATGTCCGTCGTGATCGTGACCTCGAGCGCGCCGCCCGCCACGGACGGCATCCGCGCGACGAAGGCCTTGACCTCCTGCGCGATCCGGATCGCGTCCTGATCGGGGGTCTTGAATACCATGATGGAGGCGGCGCGCTCCTCCAGCAACTCGTCCAGAGGAGGCAGCGGACGCCGCCCCTGCTCCGTCCCCCGCCGATCGATGAACCCGCCGCGTTCCACCGAGTCCTCGAAACCGTCCCGTACGCGCGCGACGTCTCCGAGCCGGATCACGCTCCCGTCGGGACGCGCCCGGACCACGGTCTCCTCCAACCACGTCGCCACCTGCTCTTCGCCCAGGGTCCGGACCCGGATGTTGGTCCGCTCCCCTGCGAGCAGGCCGCCGGGCAGGTCCACGTTGGTCGAGGCGACGGCCCGCCCGATCTCCTCGAAGCCGACCCCGAAGGTCTCGAGGCGATCGGGGAGCAGATCGATCACGAACTCCCGCTCCCGGACGCCCGTGAGGAGGACCTGGGTGACCTGCGGCAGGTCCAGGACGTCGTCCCTCAGGTTCAGTGCCGCGTGCTGCAGGACGCGTTCCGAGACGCGTCCGTGGAGCACGACGCCGATCACGGGGATCTGCGGTCGCGTCTCCCGGAGCTGGGGCTCCTCGGCGCCCGCGGGCAGGTCCGGCGTGACCCGGTCGAGGTCACCCCGCAGATCGTCGAGGATGCGGTCGCGGTCGGCGTCCTCGTCGAGCACCGCCGTCACCACGGTCAGGCCCTCGTACACCTCCGACTCGACGCGTTCCACCCCGTCGACGTCGGCGATCCCCCGCTCGATCAGCCGGGTGACGGACTTCTCCAGCTCCTCGGGCGTCGCCCCCGGATAGACGACGCTGATCACGATGCGTTCGGCCTCGATGTTCGGGAAGAACTCCCGCACGAGCTGGAACCACGACCACGCACCGACCGTCAGGATGGCGAGCATGAGGAGATTGACCGCCACCGGATTCCGAACGGAGAGGCGCGGCAGGTTCATCGCCCGGAGGGTACGTACACCCCGGGTCCGGACGAACTTCAGTCGGCGGCGATCCGCCGGGCGGCCTCGAGGGCGGCCTTGCGGACCGCCTCGTCCGGGTCCTCCTTCGCGAGGTAGACGAGGCGATCGAGCACGTCCGGCCGGCCGAGGGCGCCGAGCGCGATCACGGCCGCGCGGCGGATGGCCGCGTCCTCGTCTTCGAGGAGGTCCTCGACCTTGCGCTTCGGCTCCGCGGACGAGGACTCCTTCCCGGCCTTGGCGAAGCGCTCGAAGGTCTCCAGCCGACGGTGGTAGTCCCGGATGTCGTCCATGGCGCCGGCGGCGGTCTTGGCCAGGGGCCCACGCCGAAACTCGTCGATCAGGAACGGGACGGCCTCCCGGACGTGCATCCGCCTCACGAGGTGGATCAGGGACTTGCGGTAGTCCACGGGCACGTCCTCCGGGGCACTCCGCACGCGCTGCGCGATCCGGAGCACCGCGCTCGTTGCCTCGGCATCGTGCAGGTACGACAGCGCGGACCGGCTCAGGGGATGCCCCCAGTCCGAGGCAATCCGCACGAGCAGCTCCCGGGACCCGGGGGAGGCGTCCCCCACCAGCGCCCTGAGCAGAGAGGAAGACCTCTGCGTGGGAAAGTCCTCGTCCTTCAATGCGTCCTCGACGAAGGCCAGACGACCCGGTCCGTCGTACTCGTTCAGATTCTCGATCCACTGCAGCTGATACGGGTGCCAGTTCCGATCCTGTGAGTACTTCCGCACGAGGTCGAGGAAGCGCGGATCGCCGCTTCGCGCCGCGGCCTGCACGACGACGCGCGGGACGGCCCAGTCGTAGTCCCAGAGATCGATCTGCTCGAGGAGGTCGATCCAGCGGCGATCGTAGGCCGCCGGAAGAGGGCCGGGTCCGGAGGGACCCTGGGGCATGTTGTTCTGCAGACTCTGCAACAGCGCCCGCACCTGCGGGACACCGAGGTGCGGCAAGGTGTCGAAGAAGGCCTCCCAGAACGGCTGCCCCAGCGCGACGAGGTCGCGGTACAAGCGCCCTCCGCGGTCCGCGACGAGGTCGAGGAGCTC
>JAUXCH010000654.1 GCA_030618975.1 Planctomycetia bacterium | reverse complement strand
GCCGCCTCGAGAGCGTGCCCCAGAACGACTTGCGCCGGAGGCGCCTCAGCGCCCGGCGGTGGGTCTCGTCTCCGAGCATCTCGAAGCGCCCGGCGTCCACGTCCTCGGCCGTGATCGCCTCGGAAGCCGCCTGCGAGAGCCGGTACGCGCCGCCCACGTGGAAGCTCCACGGCTCGTGGACGGACACGTGGTGCTCCACGAAGTGGGCCGGCGGGATGCAGTCCCCGTCGCTGAAGATCAGCAGGGGTTCGCCCTTCGAGCGGCGGACGGCCTCGTTGACGATCGTGGTCTTGCGGAAGCCGTCGTCCGCGTGCCGGACCACGTCGAAGTCGACGCCGCGGCCCTCGATCTCGTGCGCGAAGTCACGGAGGAACGACTGCGTGTCCTCCCGCGAGCCGTCGTCGGCGACCGTGAGCGCGAAGTCGTCCGTCGTCTGCCGGAGGTAGCCGCGCAGCGCAAGTCGGAGTGCCGGAAGCTGGTTGTAGGTGCTGACGATGACGCGCGCGCGAACGGACATGCGCGAGAGCATACGCCGAGGTCGTCGGAGACGACCCCCCCCTCCTCCTCCCGGCCCTCGGGAGGCCGGGGCCGGTCCGGCCGGGGAGGCACGCCGCCGACGGTGAGCCTGGGGTGCCGGAGCTACCGCCTACTTCGGGATCCGGCTCAGCAGGTCGCGCAGGACGTCCAGCGCCGCCGGGCTCAGGCGCACGCTCAACCCGTCCTCGGTGCCGTAGCGCAGGACGGCCTCCCGGGCACCGGCGACGACGAGCGCCTCGGGGAGGGGGAGCAACAGGGCACGGGTCCACACGTGCTCGCAGCCTTCCCGCAGCCCAGCGTATTCACTGGGGGCCCGCAGGTCAGGTACGACCTCACCGTCGGCCCAGCCAGCTACCTTCCCGCCCATCGTGGCGACCATGGCGTCGAAATCGCCGATCACCGCGTAGAGGCGGGCGGTGATCGTCTCCGGCAGCTTCTCGCCGGGCTGCGCGGCGGGAACGGAGAATCTCAGGGTCACGCGCCGCGCCTTGTCGTAGTCGCTCGCGGTGCGCAGCACCGCCGGCTGGACGAGGACCTCGACGTTGAAGCGCTCGGTGCCCAGGCGGATCGGAGGATCCAGGTCGTCGTCGTAGGACCGCACGAGCCGCACGGGATGCTCGTACCCGTCCCTGGGTGGGAAGCGGTGGCCGCCGCTCTCCTTCCAGGTCCCCAGGTCGGCCGAGGGCAGGGGGCCGCTCATCCCGTCGTCGTCGAGAGGCGTCGTGTCGGGGTTGGCGGGCATCGGCCACGGGACCCACGTGTCGTCCTCGTAGGTGGTCCACTCCAGCACGTCGGCCTGCTCCTCCCCGGATAGGTTGGACCACACCACCTTGGCGTAGACGGGGCGCGAGAGCCGGGCCTCCCAGGTCTGCCGGAGGCCGAGCCGTCCGAGGCGGTCCCGCCACATCAGGAACCACTCCGTCCGGACCTCGGCGGACGGATCCACGATCTCGTAGAGCGCTCGCACGGCGGCGACCGCGTCGGACGGCAGGGGTACCTGGGGATCCTCGATCTCGCGCGCGGGCCGCGCGTAGTACCGCGCGCGGAGGACCCCTCCGCCGAGCGAGACGCCGTGGAGCAGGAAGCCGCGCCCCTGCTTCGCCCAGGCCTCGTGAATCCGCCGCAAGATCCCGGGCGTCAGCACCCCTGCGACCGGGGCGGCGGCCACCGGCGCGTCCTCCGGCGCTTCCTCACCGGGCCAGCCCCCGTCGGTTCGCGCGTCGTACAGGAACCACGTCGGCTGCCCGTCGTCGTCCGAGGCCCAGACCCAGCGGACCTCGATGCCCTGCTTCCCTTTCGAAGCCTTCCCGCGCGTGAGCGCGTGCGTCGGGTCGACGAGGGTCGTGTGCTGCACCTTGTCGTGCACGACGTAGGCATCGACGACCCCGGGCAGGCCCAGATCCTGACGCATGGGCACCGGGACCATGGCCGGCAGCTCGACCAGTCCGAAGCGGACGCGGTAGACCGGCGTACGCAGCCAGTAGAAGACCCACTGCGCGATCCCGTCGTGAAGCGCGTACGGATGGCCGAGGCAGTCCGTGCACGGGTGGACCTCGCTTCCGGAGGCGTACCTGCGCCCGTACCTGTCCGTGGTCCACAGGGTGTTCCGCACGGTTCCCTTGCCGCGGCACGTCGAACAGACCGCGACCATGGACCCGGCGAGCGAGGCGAGCTCCGCGGCACGATCGCGGAGCACGCCGAGCCGCCACGTCCGCTCGTCGCCGGCGGGCATGCCCTCGGGCGCGTCGCCTGCGGTTGGGCGTCGCTCGACCAGCACGTCGACGCGCGACTTCAGCCGGGCCACCGCCTTGGAGAGGGCGAGCAGCCGCTTCGTCCGGTCGGTCAGGGGACTCGGCAGCGCGATCGGATCCTCGAGCGCGCGCCTCGGCCCCTCGAGCACGCGCACGCGCGCTTCCAGATCCTCGATCCGGGTCTCGAGCCCCCCCTTGCGGGGCGCCTGCTGGTCGAGCGCATGGACCCGGCGCTCGAGACGGACCACCGCCTGGTCGATCCGGCGCGCCCACCCGTCGTCCGCTCCTGCGGAGACGGCCCACGCGAGGACCGGCAGGAGGAGTACGAACCGAAGCGGGATTCCACGCCGTCGCATGCGCTGTACTCCGTAGGGGGTCGATGCTAGCACGCCCTGCGCCTTGCCGTTTGCACCTGGGGCGTGCCAGAATGCGGCGTCTACGCAGCCTCCGGGGGATCCCGATGCTACGCACGCCGCGACCGCGTCTCACGGTCGTCCTGACGGTCCCGTTGCTGTTCCTGCTCGCCGCGGCGGCCGGCGGGCTCGCGCCCCGCGCCGCGTCCGCGGCGGAGTGCGCCGAGGGCATCCCGCCCAAGGTGTGCGCCCGCCTCGTACGGGAGCTCCGCAAACGCTGCGGCGAGCTCCGCGACCTGGCCGAGCGCTTCGGCCCGAGCTGCTGCAACAAGTGCTGGGGCAAGGGGAGGCTCGAACGGTGGCACTGGGGAACGCGTGAAGACGGAACCCGGTACCGCGTGAGCGACGGCTGGTACGTCTGCCCGACCTGCGCGGGGGTGCCGTACACACTCGGGCAGAGCGAGTACGCGAGCATCTTCTTCCACATGCAGAGCCCCCGCTACCAGAGGATGTTCGGCCACTCCGAGTTCCCGGAGACAGAGCGCCGCGGGACGCAAAGTGGATTCTCGCGGCCGCGGATCCTCAAGCTGTACAAGGAGCTCGGCCACATGAAGCGGCCGCGCGTCCTGGACCTCACGCACGCGACGGTCGAGGTCCGCTGGCCTCACACGGGCAGCGTCGAGGTCCTGCGCTGGGTCTGGTACGATCCGGAGACATACAGCGGCAACCCCTGGTTCCTCTACGACGAACGGGTCGACGGGCCGTGGCCCGGCGAGGAGGAGGGACGAGAAGAGGAGGTGGAGGTCGAGCGGGTCGACCGCACCGGAGCCGGACTGCCCCAGCGCATCCGCGCGGCGAAGCGCGTGATCCGCACGGCACGGCAGGCCGTCTCGACGCTCG
>JAUXCH010001014.1 GCA_030618975.1 Planctomycetia bacterium | reverse complement strand
CTCCAGCCGAGACGAGGCTCGCGTCGTAGGGCGCGTGCCCGGGCCACCCCACGGACCCGCCGCCGACGTGGACACGGACGCCTCCGTAGCCGAGTCCTGCGAGCCGTTCCCTGGCTGCGTCGGCGAGCGCCTCGTGGCGCCCCACCGTGTCGACCGTCTCGGCGATCTCGGCGAGGATGGCCGCCGCGTAGCCCGAGCCCGTGCCGACCTCCAGCACCCGCGCGCCCTCGTCCAGGCGCAGCGCCTCGCACATCCTGCCCACGACGTACGGCTGGGAGATCGTCTGTCCGCAGGCGATGGGGAGGGCGCAGTCCTCGTAGGCGCGGTGGCGCATCGCAGCGGGCAGGAACGCCTCGCGCGGGACCCGCTCCATCGCGTGGAGCACGCGGGTGTCCCGGATGCCGCGGCGCTCGACCTGGTTGCGGACCATGTCCAGGCGTCGGGTGAGAGCGTCCTTCACCGCGGCTCATCCGCTTCACGCCCCGGGCGGGCGAGCCGCAGGTGGGGGATGCCGACCTCGTCGTAGAGGTCGCCCTCTCGCGTCCAGCCCCTCCGGCCGTACCAGTCCTCGAGACGGGCTTGCGCGCTCATCGTCGCCGCGCACGGTCCGAGGCAGTCGTCGACGTACGCGAGGAGCGCGGTTCCGATGCCGCGCCCCCGATCCTCCCGTCGTACGACGATGCGGCTGACGACCACGGGCGATGCGACCGGGAGCATCCGCGCGGAGGCGACGAGACGACCCCGCGCGTCCCGTCCGGTCACGTGTACGCACTCCGGATCGCATCCGTCCAGGTCGTTCTCCTCCGAGACGCCCTGCTCGACTACGAAGACGTCGCCGCGCAGCCGGAGGATCTCGTAGAGGTCCTCCACGGACAGCTCCGCGAAGGTGCGGCGGCGGAACCGGACTTCATCGTCCGAATCGCTCATGGGCCTCCGGTGGGACGCGGCTTGACCGCCTGATACGGCGCGGGCCACGGCACGTCGGTCAGGCCCAGGCGAACGGCCGCCCGCATCGTCAGGTGGGGGTCGAGGAGGTGGGGGCGTGCGAGGGCGCAGAGGTCGGCGCGTCCCGCTGCGAGGATCGTGTTGGCGTGATCCACGTCCTGGATGGCGCCGACGGCCATGACGGGCACGCCGGCCTCGTGACGGATCCGGTCGGCGAACGGCACCTGGACCATGGGGCCGTGGACCGGGGGAGGGCGAGGCGTGTTGCCGCCCGACGACACGTCGACGACGTCGCAGCCGTGCTCGGCGAGGGATGCCGCGACGACGACCGCGTCGGCGCCGGTGAACCCCTCGTCGGCGGGGAGCCAGTCGGTCGCGGAGATGCGGACGAACAAAGGCTTGTCGTCGGGCCAGACGGTGCGTACGGCGTCGACCACCTCCAAGGGGTAGCGCATGCGGTTCTCGAGAGAGCCGCCGTACTCGTCCTCGCGGACGTTGGAGACCGGCGAGAGGAAGCTGGAGAGCAGGTACCCGTGCGCCATGTGGATCTCGATCACGTCGAAGCCGGCGGTGAGCGCGCGGG
>JAUXCH010000883.1 GCA_030618975.1 Planctomycetia bacterium | reverse complement strand
CCTCCGACTTCCAGCCGTCGCCGTCCGGGAGGCCCTCGTCCGACGTGGGCCGGGGCATCACGCCGCCAACGACCGCGTCGCGGAGCTCGCGCCCCGTCAGATCGTCGACGCAGCGCACGTGCAGGGGGAGCCCCCGGTCGATCGTCACGACGAGCTCGGGAGCGGTCACCTGCAACTCATCGGTAGCCGTCGCCGGCTCGTCCTGTGCCGAGGCTCGAACCCGCACACGGGCGGAACCGTCCAGCGGAACGTCGGGCAGGAACACGCTGCCGTCCGCCGCGGTCTCCTCCTCGACGGCGTGGGGCGTGTCGTTCTCGCCGGGCCAGCTTGCGACCACACCCGCCCCGGGCACGCGGATGCCCGCCTTCGATCGCACGACCACGCGTACGCCGCGCGGGGTGCGATCGTCCTCCTCGCGGGCGGAGCGACCTGTGAGCGTGGCGTCGCCCGGCGCCGCCTCCCTCACCGTCGGTGCCTCCCGCATCGCCGGCACCTTCCCGGAGGAGGCGTCCCGTACGAGGTCGGAGGGGGCGTCGTCGCTGCCACCCGGACCCGGGAGCAGGCAGAACGCGACCCCGGCGATCAGGAGGATCAGGGCCAGCATGGTTCGGGTGCGCGTCGTCACGGCACCCAGGGTAAACGGACGGCTCGCCCGGGAGTTCGCCAGGGACTCCGCACCGCAGCCGTCGTCCGTGGTGCCGTCGGAGTTTCGAAGACTGCCGGACCCGGCAACGGACGGACGTGGTGCTCGCACGAGGCGCGGATCTCCCGGCCGTCGAGCTCTCGCCGCACGCGCGGGGCACGATCGGGCAGCAGAACCGCTACACGCCGGTGACCGGGGTTACCGCCCGGCAACCGGCTTCCGCCGCGTTCCGGCGTTTCCCAAGGGCACGTGATTTGTGGATCGCCCCCGGGTTCCGATCTTTCGCTCGAGGTGGACGATGAGATGGATCGCCGGAATTCTCGTGTGTCTCACCCTCTCGAACGCGGGAGCCGGCGACGCGCCGGACGTCGGCGCCCGGGAGGCCTTCGCCGACGGCGACGTCGCGGCGGGGATCCTCCGGTACCGCTCGTTGCTCGAGGAGCGCCCCGGCGATCCCGAAGCCGAGACCTGGGCCCTGATGCTCGTCCGCGGACTCTCCCTCGCCGCCGACCACGGAGCAGCCGTCGAGGCCGGACGGTCGTTTGCGGCCCGTTTCCCCGACTCGCGCTTCCGTGAGAAAGTGGCGTTCCTCACGGCGCGGTCTCTGTTGGCCACCGGCGACGGCGGCGCTGCGAGCGCGCTGATGGCGGAGTCCCTCGAACGACTCGGGACGTCCGGCCGTGCCTTGCTCGTGGAGCGGCTGATCGAAGAGGCGGGTCGCGCCCGGGCCGGGCGCCCCGCTGCGGGTCCTTTCGACGACGGCGTAGCGCCGGATCCCGACCGCGCGTTCGGGCTCCTCGCCACGGCCGAGGTCCTCGGGTTCCCGCCGGATCGACGGGACGGGCTGATCCTCCAGATGGCCACGGTCGCGGTCGAGGCGCACGTATTCGACGAAGCGCTCGAAGTCCTCGAGGCCCGCTCGGACCCGGACACACATCTCCTTCGCGCCCGGGCGCTCCTCGGGAAGAAGCAACGGAAAGACGCTCGCCAGGCGATCGAGACCCTCCTCGCCGTTGCCCCGGAGTCCCCCCTCCTTCCCGAGGCCCTCCTCCTCCTCGGGGACGGCGATCACCTCGCCCGTTTCGCGCGCGAGTTTCCACGCGACCCCCGTGCCCCCGACGCGGCGCTCCGGCGGGGACGGCAGCTCGGCCGGGCGACGGAGCTCGACCGGGCGGTCGAGGCCTACGACGGGGTCCGGAAGACCTGGCCGGAAGCGCCCGAGGCCGAGGAGGCCGCGTTCGCGGCCGCCGAGGCACTCGCCGCCGCGGAGCGCCATCCGGCCGCGAAGGGCCGATTCGAGGCGTTCCTCCGCGAGTACCCGACGAGCGCGCGCCGGGCCGCGGCCCGGTCGCGGCTCCTCGAGGTTTGGCTCGCCCTCGGCAAGGCGCACCTCGAGGCCGGTCGGATCGACGAAGCGACTTCCACCTGGGCCCGGCTCCGCGACGGTTTCGCCCTGACGCCCGAAGCTCCGACGACGCTGCTCCTCGAGGCCGGCGCCCGTGACGACGAGCGGGCGCTCGCGCTGTTAAGTCGGATCGTAGCCATGT
>JAUXCH010000104.1 GCA_030618975.1 Planctomycetia bacterium | reverse complement strand
TCCGCGCGCTCGGCCGCCTTGAGCTCAGGATGGTGGACGAGGAGAGGCTCGCCGATGATGTCGCCGACGGACCAGCGCGGATTCAGGGAGGAGTAGGGATCCTGGTAGATCATCTGGATCTCGGCCCGGATCGGCCGCATCTCGCGGCGGCTCAAGGGGACGAGGTCGATCACCTCGCCGCCCCGGCGCCTGAACAGGAGCTCTCCCGCCGTGATGTTGACGAGGCGCATGATGCCCTTGCCGACGGTGGTCTTGCCGCAGCCGGACTCGCCCACGAGGCCCAGGGTCTCGCCCTCCCGCATGTGGAAGGAAATGCCGTCGACGGCCTTCACGTCGGCCACGTGGCGGAGGAAGACGCCCCCGTGGATCGGGTACCAGATCTTCAGGTCCTTGACGTCCAGGAGGGTCTCGGTGCCCACGGTGCTCCCGGCGGTCATGGCTTCGGTGGTCATCGGGCCGCCTCCTCGCTCTTCAGGGCCGCCGCCGCGTCCTCCATCAGGTGGCAGCGGCAGACCCGGCCTTCGCCGGTAGGCATCAGCTCGGGCTCCTCGACCTCGCAGCGGTCGATCTTCTCGGCGCAGCGCGTCCAGTACTTGCAGCCCTGGGGAAAGTTGAGGATCGAAGGGACGATGCCGGGAATCGTGTCGAGGCGCTCCTTCTTCTGCCGGTCGGGCCGCGGCAGCGAGCGGAGCAGCCCGCGCGTGTAGGGGTGGTGCGGTTCGGCGAAGAGGTCCCCGACCGGCGCGATCTCCTGGATCTTGCCGCCGTACATCACGGCGACCCGCTCGCAGGTCTCGGCGACCACGGCCAGGTCGTGCGTGATGAGGAGGATGGAGGCGTCGCCCGTCTCCTGACGGACCTGGAGCATCAGCTCGAGGATCTGCGCCTGGATCGTCACGTCGAGCGCGGTCGTGGGCTCGTCGGCGATCAGGAGGGCGGGGTGCATCGCCAGGGCCATGGCAATCATGGCGCGCTGGCGCATGCCGCCGGAGAACTGGTGGGGATAGTTCGTGAGGCGGTGCTTCGCGTCGGGGATGCCGACCAGGTCGAGCATCTCGGCGGCGCGCACGTTGGCGTTCTCCTTCGACATCTCCTGGTGGTGCTGGATCGCCTCTCGGAGCTGGAAACCGATCGTGAACACCGGGTTCAGGGCCGTCATGGGCTCCTGGAAGATCATCGAGATGTCGTTGCCGCGGATGTCGTGCATCTCCTCGAAGGTGAGGTCGAGCACGTTTTGTCCACGGAAGAGGATCTCGCCGGCCTCGATCCAGCCAGGCGGGTTCGGGATCAGCCTGAGGACCGACAGCGCGGTGACCGACATGCCGCAGCCGGATTCCCCGACCAGGCCGAAGACCTCGTTCTCGAGGATGTGGAAGTCCACGCCGTCGACGGCCTTGGCGGTCTGGCCTTCGACGTCGAAGTACGTCTTGAGCCCCTTGATCTCGAGGAGCTTCTTGCGGTCGTCTTGCATGGTGTCGCTCATGGTGCCCCCTCCTACCTGAGCCTCGAGAAGACCTTCGGGTCGAAGGCTTCGCGCACCGCCTCGCCGATCATCACGACCATGTAGAGCGAGATGGCGAGGGCCACCGTCGGCACGATCGTGAGGTGGGGGTAGTGGGTCAGGTTGTCGCCCAGGCCCTGGCCCAGGAGCGCGCCCCAACTCGGCGTCCCGGGGGGCAACCCGAAGCCGAGGAAGTCGAGCGATACCAGGGCGCCGATGTAGGCCACGATGCCGAACGGCGCAAAGGTCACCACCGGGACCAGGGAGTTGGGCAGGATGTGCCCCAGGATGATCTTGCGGTCCGAGACGCCCGCGCCGATGGCGGCCTGGACGTAGTCCTTCGCCTTCTCGCGGTAGAACTCTGCTCGCACGTAATAGGTGATGCCGAGCCAAGACCTCAAGATCACCATGAGCACGATCATGAGACCGAGGGTCCGGTCGACCATCGTGCCGATGATCATGATCGTGAAGAGGAAGGGGATGGAACCCCAGATCTCCTGGAATCGTTGCGTGACGATGTCGGTCCAGCCGCCGTAGTAGCCCTGGATCCCGCCGACGACGATGCCGATCGCGTACCCGATCGCCGCGACGACGAGAGCGAAGAGGAACGAGATCCGGAACCCGTAGGTCAGGAGCGCCACGACGTCGTGCCCCGACGTGTCCGTCCCCAGGGGAATGCCCTTCGCCAAGGACGGTTTCAGCGGGAAGCTGCCCTCCACGTCGGTCCTGAGGTCCTGGGGACCGTAGGGATAGACGGGCATGAGCACCCACGCGGAGCCGCCCTCGAATTTCCGGCGCGTCTCCACCAACTCCGCGAGATCCACCTTCGTCTTGGCGATGGAGCGCTGCTTCGATTCGTAGCGCTTCCGCTTCAGCTCCGGCGCATCGGGTTTCGGTGGCTTCATCTTCGCGAAGCGCTTCTCGTTCTTCTCGAGCTTCGCCTCGAGTTCCTTCTTCACGCCGTCCAGCTCCGAGGGGTCGTCGCACCACTTGGCGAACTTCCGGTAGTCCACCTCCTGGTCGCCGACCTGCCCGAAGTCGCTCGCCTTCTCGAAAGACGAGATCTTCGTGAAGAAGGCGAGCTTGTCGACCCACTCCCTCGGGGCCGGGAAGGCGAGGTTGCCGTCGTAGTAGATGGCGATCGCCTTGCCGCTGACGATGAGCTCGAGGAAGAGCGACATCACGAACAGCGTCGTGATCACGCGGAACGACCAGTAGCCGCGCTTGATGCGCCGGAAGCGGGCGACCCGCTTCTTCGTGATCGGCGTCATCTTCCCGGAGCCGCCGAACAGGCGCTCCAACCGAACCCAGAGCCAGGGGATCAGCTTCCAGGTGACCAGCCAGCTCAGCGCGAAGACCAGGAGGATCATCGGCGCCTTCCAGATCGCGTAGCCGGCCGCGGCGATCAGGGCCAGGAGGCCCCCGTACTTCAGTACGGGCAGCAGGAGCACGATGATCCAGCCCAGCACGAAACCCGCGGCTTCGCGCGCCCCGAACAGACCGAGTTGGATGGCCTTGACCAGCCTCATCAGGCCGCTCTTGGGAACCGTCAGACGGACGGGTAGCGAGACGAGCCACAGTGCGAGGGCGACGACCGAGAAGACGAGCCAGGACGCGACGGCCGCGCCGATGGCCAGGAGGACCGCGTAGAGCGCGTACAGGAGAACGGTGGTCAGGATCGACATCTCTGGGGCCCCCTAGCTGAACCGGACC
This sequence comes from Planctomycetia bacterium, assembly GCA_030618975.1. Taxonomy (GTDB): domain Bacteria; phylum Planctomycetota; class PLA2; order PLA2; family JAEUHO01; genus JAUXCH01. The sequence continues at coordinate 7,115 of JAUXCH010000104.1, read as the reverse complement.
CGCGGGTCGACGAGTGCGAGGATCAGGTCCGACAGGATGTTGCCCGTCAGTCGGATCAAGACGAGGAAGACGAGAATGCCCATGAGGATCGGGTAGTCGCGCTGCAACAGGGACGTGTAGCCGAGCAGTCCCATCCCGTCGATGTTGCACGCCTTCTCGATGAGGAAGGATCCCGCGAAGAGGAGCCCCACCGCGTGCCCGATGCCCACGCAGAGGGGGATCATCGAGTTGCGCAGCGCGTGGACGAAGACGACGCGCCGCTCGTTGAGACCCTTGGCGAAGGCGGTGCGGACGTAGTCCGAGCCGAGGTTGTCGAGGAGCGAGTTCTTCATCAGGATCGTCATCGTGGCGAAGGAGGCGAGCATCCACCCGACGAGGGGAATGGCCGTGTGCCAGATCTGATCCTTGACGCACCACCAGTACTCGCCGGCGGCCCACATCGTGTCCCAGTTCTCGGATCGGAAGTCTCCGAGGGGGAAGATCTTGTAGACCATGTCCGTGGCGAAGAGCAGCATCAACAGCACGCACGCCACGAACCCAGGGATCGAGTAGCCCAGGAACACGAGCATGGACGTGGCCGTGTCGAAGTTCGATCGGTGGTTCAGCGCCTTCTTGATGCCGAGGGGGATGCAGACGAGCCACGAGGCCAGGTAGCCGATGAGCCCGAAGTAGATGGAGACGGGGAACTTGGACGTGATCTTGTCGAGTACCGGATCCGCCCACCTCGTGGAGGTCCCGAAGTCGCCCTCCAGCACCCCGCTGAGCTTCCCTCCCTTGTCGCGGTCCGGCCAGACCCCCAGCCAGATCATGTAGCCGATGGGGATCGGGCGGTCGAGCTTGTAGAAGCGCTGGAGCTCCTTCATGGTCTCCTCGTCCAGCGCGGAGTCGCCCGTCGCCGCGGCTGCCGCGCCGCCCTCGGCCGCCATCTCCTGTTGGAGGCGCGCCTGCGCCTGCTCGATGGGGCCGCCCGGCGCCAGACGCTGGATCGCGTACACCATGAAGGTGATGCACACGAACGTCACGGGCACCAGGAGGATCCGGCGGATGAAGTAGCTCGTCATCCCATGCACGGTGTCGTCCTCTCCGAGGCAGCCGGGTCGGGGTCAGCCGGCCCGGGCCGCGGGCGCCCGGGTCCGGAGCCGTAGCGGCTCTCCTTGTCTACTCTTCCGACTCGGCTTCGTCTTTCTCGGCCCAGGGTTTCACGACGATCTCGCCCTGCGGCAGGGACTGGCCGGACTTCATCGCGCCCTCGAGGGCCGCCATCTTCGCCGGGTCCCACCACCACGTGAGGATCATGTCGCTCGACGGGGTCTGACCGATGCGCGTGAGGTAGGTGTCGGGGTGGCCGAACCGGTCCCAGTAGAGGATGCGCGAGAAGGGGCCGTACCAGCTGAGGGCGTAGGGGTACTCCTCGTAGACGATGCGGTCGATCTCGCGCGTGATCTCCTTCTGGCGCTTGCGGTCGAAGACCTTGTTGTATTCGCGACAGAGCTCGTCCACTCGCTCGTTCTTGAAGCCGGGGATGTTGTTGTTCGCGTTCTGGTCTGCGAGCTCGCTGCGCCAGGACGTCTCGGGATTGGGGAAGAGAAGCGCGCCCCACGTCTGGTAGTGGATCTTGAAATTCCGCTCGGTGATGTTCTTGAGCATCGCCGCGTAGTCCAGGAGCTTGAGGTCCAACTTCACGCCCGCGTCGCGGTAGTACTTCTGGATGATCAGCCAGATGCGCTCCCACGCCTGCTGGGGATAGCAGAGCTCGACCTCCAGCACCTCGCCCTTGCCGTTGACGAGGTAGCCCTCGGCGTTGCGCTCCGCGTAGCCGGCGTCGGCGAGCAGCTCCGCCGCCCAGTCGGGGTCGTATTCGAGCAGCTCGTTCTCGTCGCCGACGCCCCAGTCGCGGCCGGGGAAGATCGAGGTGGTGTACTCGTACTCGTGGAAGAAGAGCTTTTCCATGAGGGCTTCGCGGTTGAAGAGGTGGCAGAAGGCCAGCCGCACCCGCTTGTCGTTGAAGGGGGGCTTGCGCATGTTGAAGCACAGCCCGCCGAAACCCTGCGGGGACTGGTTGTAGATCTTCCGGCGCTTGATCCAGCCCTTCTGGACCTTTTCCTCCTTGGGGATCTCCTCGACCCAGCGCTGGGCGCGGCCGACGACGTAGGAGTCGGGATCTCCCTCGTCACCGTTCTTGAACTTCTGGTACTGCATCTCCGGGTCGCGGACGATGATGTACTTGATCTTCTCGAAGTTGAACGTGTTCTTCGCCCAGGGCTCGTTCTCGGCCCACCAGTCGTGGCGCCTCGTGAGGATCAGGGACTTCCCCTTCTTGAGATCCTCGGGCTTCATGACGTAGGGGCCGGTGCCCGGCATGAGCTTCCAGTTGTACTCCTCGAGGTACTGCTCGCCCGGGATGTGGACGAGCTTGGCCGGGTAGAGGTCCATGCCGCCGAAGTAGAGGAAGAGCCGCCAGTTGAGCTTCTTCGTCTTCACGCGGACGGTGTACTTGTCGAGGATCTCGGGCTCCTCGTACCCCTCACCGTAGGTCATGAAGTTCGAGGGCTCCTTGCGGTCCTTCTGTACGCGGTGCCACCAGGAGTAGTACACGTCGGCGGCCGTGAACTCCGATCCGTCGGCCCAGCGCACGCGGGGGTCGATGCGGAAGGTGAACGTCTGCGTCTCGGCCTTCTCGTCCGTCTCGATCTTCCAGTGGCTCGCGATGCAGGGAACGAACTCCTCCGTTTCGGGATGGATCTGGATCAGGCTCTCGTACATGAGTCCGTGGATCTGGCTCGTCTGCATCAGGTTCGAGTTCGGCCCGTCGGTCCTCAGCGTGGGCGGATAGCTGGCCCACACGACGCGGAAGGGGCGATCCTTCACCACGCGGAGCGCACGCGGATCCCCGATGGGGGGGTAGTCCGTCGCGGTGGTCCACTCGGCCGGGTCGAACGGCAGGTCCGCGGGGAACTCGTCCAGCGACGGCTCGGAGTAGACGACCTCCTCCTCCTTCTCGCCCTCCTCCTCGGCGGCGGCGACGGTGAGGAAGGCGCCACCCGCGGCCAGGCAGGTCAAGCCCAGACAGAGGACCGACACGGACAGCCGCCGCCCCCACCGATTCGTCCCTCGATCGCGGCCCGCTCTCGTCGCTGCCATGGATGCCTCCCGGGGTTCGCGGCGTGTCTGGACGGCAGGACCGGAACCTGCCGACGGGAGGGGGATTCTATACCCTCCGCCCTCATCCCCCGACCCGGCACCCGGGGCTCTCCCGATAGGCTCGCGTCACGGCAGGGGAGGGGCACCGGAGGGCCTCCGTGGCCACGATCGGCGATCCCGGAATCGCACTGGGACGCTTCGCGGGAGTCCGAGGCCGCAGGCGTAGGCTACCGACCCGCGTCTCTTTGGAGGGAGAACGATGGCGAACGCGTACGTGCGCAAGGCCTGGACCGTGGTGCTTGCCGGGACGGGGATCAACCTCGCCCTCGGCATCCTGTACACGTACAGCGTCTTCAAGGCGCGGATCTCCGGTTCGGCCGACTACGGCTGGGACGCGAGCTCGCTGAACGTCCCGTACTCCGTGTGCTGCCTCGTTTTCGCCTTCGCCATGATCCTGGCGGGCCGGGTGCAGGACCGCTTCGGGCCCAGGCTCACCGCCTTCGTCGGCGGGCTCCTGGTGGCCGCCGGGTTCATCCTCATCTCGTTCTCGACCGCGCTCTGGGTGTGGGTTCTGGGCTTCGGGGTCCTCGCCGGCGTGGGCATCGGCTTCGGCTACTCCGCCGCGACGCCGCCCGGCCTCAAGTGGTTCCCCTCCTGGAAGACGGGCATGGTGGCCGGCATCGTCGTCTCCGGCTTCGGGCTGGCGTCGGTCTACATCGCGCCCCTGGCCAACTACCTGCTGGGCGTCTGGGACCTGCAGGGCACGATGCTCTTCTTCGGCGTGGCCTTCGCGGTCGTGCTGAGCGCGCTCTCCATGCTGCTCGTGAACCCCCCGGCGGGCTACGACCCCAAGCAGGCGTTCGGCGAGACGGCGAAGGATGCGGCGGCCGCCGCCCGCACGGCAGCGCCGCGCGACGCGAAGCCCTCGGAGATCATCCGGACGGGCCGCTTCTGGCTCCTGTGGACCATGTACGTGATCGGCTCGGGCGCCGGGCTCATGGTCATCAGCGACGTCCTCGGGCTCGCCAAGAGGAGCCTGGCCGAGCAGGCGTTCATCGCCGTGGCGCTCTTCGCGGTCGGCAACGCCGCGGGCCGCATCGTCGCGGGCATCCTGTCCGACAAGATCGGCCGCCGCCTGACGCTCAGGATCATGCTCGCCTTCCAGGCGGTCCTCATGTTCCTGGCCATCCCCCTGGTGGTGGACGGTGGGGTCGGAGCGGTCCTGCTGGTGGTGTTCGCCACGTTCATCGGCTTCAACTACGGGACGAACCTGTCGCTCTTCCCGTCGCTGGCGAAGGACAACTGGGGCCTGAGGAGCTTCGGCTCCAACTACGGGCTGCTCTTCACCGCCTGGGGCGTCGGCGGCCTGATCTTCTCGGAGATGTACCAGCGCCTGAAGTCGGACGGCGAGCAGGGCCTGGCCTTCATCATCATGGGCGTCGTCCTGCTCGTGGCCGCGGCCATGACGTTCCTCCTGCCCGGTTGGCGCGAGACGGACGAGGCGTAGGCGGCGGGCCCCGCCCGCGGGGACTTGACTTCCACGGCCGCTTGGCGCATCCCAGGCGGCCATGGAGCCCCGCCTGTACACCGACCTGGCCGCCTGGTGGCCGGTGCTGAGCGACCCGGCCGACTCCGAGGAGGAGGCCCGGATCTTCCGGCACGCTCTCGAGGCGACCGCGTCGCGCCCTCTCGATGAGCTCCTCGAGCTGGGGAGCGGCGGCGGGAACACCGCCAGCCAGCTCGCGGCCTGGTACCGGCTGACGCTCGTCGACCGCGCGCCCGGGATGCTCTCGGTCAGCCGGGCGCTCAATCCCGAGTGCGAGCACGTCCTGGGCGACATGCGCTCGGTGCGGCTGGGTCGCTCCTTCGACGCCGTCTTCGTCCACGACGCGGTCTCCTACATGACGACGGAAGACGACCTCCGCGCCGCGATGGCGACGGCCCACGCGCACTGCCGGCCGGGCGGCGTCGCCCTCTTCGACCCCGAACGCACGAGGGAGACGTTTCGGCCCGCGACGTCCTGCGGCGGTTCCGATCGCGGCGACCGGTCGCTCCGCTACCTCGAGTGGGACCACGACCCGGATCCGGACGGCACCACCTACGTCGCGTCGTTCGCCTACCTCCTGCGCGCAGGCGACGGTCCGGTCCGCTGCGAGACCGACGAGCACCTGCTGGGCCTGTTCCCCCGCGACACCTGGCTGCGCTGCCTCGCCTCGGTCGGGTTCGTCCCCGAGGCCCTGCCGTTCCGGCACTCCACGTTCGAGGAGGGGGCGGGGCACGAGCTGTTCGTGGGGCGGATGCGGTCGTGAGCGTCGTCGAGCCGCGCGCGTTTTCCTCGAAGGGCGGCGGGACGGTCACGATCCGCAGCGCGGTCGAGGCGGACGCCGAGCAGATCCTGAGGAACCTCGAGGACATCCTCCCGGAGCCGTACAATGTCACGGCGCCCGGTGAGATCGCGCCTTCGTTCGAGGAGGAGCACGCCTGGATCGCCGCGCACCGCGAGGAGCCCGGGCGCCTCGCCATCGTGGCTGAGGTCGACGGGCGCGTCGTGGGACTGCTCGATTTCCAGCGCGGGCCGCGGCGCCGGCTCCACCACCGCGGCGCCTTCGGCATGAGCGTGACCTCACCGTTTCGGCGGCGCGGGATCGGGGACGCCCTCGTCACGACGCTGCTGGACTGGGCCCGCGCCGAACCCGGGATCGTGAAGGTCTGCCTCGCGGTGTACGCCGACAACGAGGCCGCTCGGCGGCTCTACGAGAAGCACGGGTTCGTCGTGGAGGGCCGGCGGCTTAGGGAGATCCGGCTGGACGACGGCACCTACGCCGACGACGTCCTGATGTGTCGCTTCGTGGATCCCTGACCGCGCCCCGATCGGGTCGAGGAGGGCTCGAACTCGCGTTTCCCCGCCGCCGTGCTACGGTTCCGCTCGATCCGGTGTACGAGGACCGGGCCCGACGGATCGGCCAAGGACGGCCGCGAGCTCCATCCCCGTGCGCCGCACCCCGGCCGAGAGCCGGAACCAGTGCAACCGTACGGAAGACGAACATGGACAAACGGCTGGCGGAAAGCCAGCGGGTCATCGGGTACCACTTTGCGAACCCGACGCTGCTCGAGATCGCCCTGACCCACTCGTCCCTGCGGAGCCCGAACCGGGAGTGCAACGAGCGCCTCGAGTTCCTGGGGGACTCCGTACTGGGACTCGTGATCACGGAGGAGCTGTACCGGCTCCTTCCGGATCAGGACGAAGGCGAGCTGACCCGCATCAAATCGGCGGTGGTTTCGCGCGGCGCGCTCTACCGGGCCTCTACGAAGCTGGGCCTCGCCCGCTTCGCGGAGTTCGCTCGGGGAGTCAGCCGGCGCAACGAGCTCCCCGTGAGCGTGATCGCCAATCTCGTCGAGAGCGTCATCGGCGCGATCTACCTGGACGCGGGCTACTTCCCGTCCCGGGAGTTCGTGCTGCGCCACCTGGGCGACGAGCTCGACGACACCCTGAACGACCGGGGCGCGAAGAACTACAAGAGCATCCTCCAGCACGACGCCCAGCAGGGCGCCAGCGCGACGCCGAGCTACCGGACGCTCGACGAGGAGGGCCCTCACCACCGCAAGCAGTTCACGGTCGCGGCCGTGATCAACGGGCAGGAGTGGGGGCGCGGCACGGGCGCGACGAAGAAGGAGGCCGAGCAGGAGGCCCCCACCCAGGCCCTCGCGGCCTGGCAGCGCCGCGGCCGCGGCCGCCGCCGTCGTGGCGGCCGCAAGCCCGCGGCCGAGGCCGCGCCGGCGCGGCGGACGCGGGGCGACAGGCCCGAGAGGGCGGCGTCCCGCGAGAGGTCGCGCCGTCGGCCCCGCGGGCGTGGCCGCGACGCGAGCGACGCACCGCGCGAGGCGCAGGACGCCGCGTCGAAGCGGGAGGCGGCACCCAGGCGGGAGGCGGCACCCGGGCGGGAGGCGGCACCCGGGCGGGAGGCGACGCCCCG